>CAZNOB010000081.1:0-5806 GCA_964574535.1 uncultured Granulosicoccaceae bacterium
GGTTTCTCTATTAATTTGCCATCAATGACCACCAATCCGGTGTCGGCTTCCTCGAAGGTTTTTGTTATATGCCTGGCACGGGCAATTTCATCTGTACCCGGGGTGAACACTTCATTGAGCGCGGCAATCTGTTTCGGGTGAACTGAGCCCTTGCCTGAGAATCCTAACGCTTTAGCTTTCTGTGCTTCGACGACCATACCCTCTGGATCCTGCAGATCCAGATACGGTACATCAATGACATCGATACCTGCACTGGCTGCAGCATGCACGACTCGGGAGCGCGCATACAATAGTGGTTCCCAGGCATTCTCACAACGAAGTTCTGCTGCCATATCTACACCGCCGAAGAACAGAGCATCAATTCGGGAACTGCAATGGGCGATATCGAACGCTGCCTGCAAACCGCGGTTTGTTTCAATGATCACATGTAAACGCGTCTTGTGATCACGTTCGGTCAATAGATCATCAAGCCAAATTACTTCTTCAGGTGTTCGAACTTTTGGCAACATTAGTGCGGGTGGTGGCGTGTCTGTCGCAAGTACTGCCTGCACGTCAGCCAACCCGAACGCTTCCCGTAAACAGTTGATTCGTACGATGCGCTCGACGCCATCATCGGCCTGTGGTTGTTCAAACAGAGCCAGTGCGGACTGGCGGGCTTCATCCTTGTCTTTCGGTGCAATGCCATCTTCCAGCTCCACACAGACGATGTCTGTGCCGGACGCCAGTGCCTTTGGAAACATTTCCGGTTGAAGGCCCGGGCAGAATATAAAACTTCTGCGTGGTCTTGGAGACTGCACTGAATTATCTTTCAATTTACTTTTTCCTCGTCTTTCATCATGTCAGTCCGGGTTTGTTTTTTAAAACATATGGCGTAGTCGTCTAACGACTTGTAATGGTGACCTGCCCTGTATGCGGATCAACGACAAGGGAATCGCCGGTACGGATCAGTGCAGTAATATCGCCGTCTTCGAATCGATCACACAAAGCCATTTCTGCAAGCGCTGCACCTTGCGCCAGAATGGTGTTTGCAGTATTTAGCAACAGTGCATTGGGTGCCAGTCCGCGGGACACCATCTCGTAGAGCATCCATGCTGTGGCCACGCCGCCTTTTGCAGTATTCAGTACGATTATTTTGTCAACGTAGCTTTCCCCAGCCAGCGCATGTTCTGGTCGGGAAAAGACACCCTTGATTCGATCGAGATCATAGCGTGCGGAAAAGTTGTCGTTAGCAACCAGTGCTTCGCCCTGCACTTTCGGACCAATGCCGATATGACATTTAAGTACAATAGCCATTAGACAATTTGTCCGGCGACTGCCGCATCAATGCATTCGGGCATTGATGCCAGTGCAGGTTTATAACCGTATCCACCGAGGATATTGACGATTTTTGTTGAGTTGGACAAAAGTCGGGTCCACCCATTGGCCTCACCAATTTCACGTGCATATTGCTGATAAAAGCAAGTACCTTGTAGCACCCGAGCACCAAAGTTTTCGATATCTTCGATATAGCCGGCGTCTTTTGCATCAACGTACACGCTCGGTGGTGTACAGATAAGCATCGCTGTATCGGGATGGCGTTTTCTGCCACGGCAGAGCCTCGCGACACTTTGCATTTCAAGCAGTGACAGCTGGGGTGCAGCAAATACGACGACATCAATCTTTTCACCAACAGCACCAAAGGAACCGCGCAACTCTGCGATGTCTTCTTTGGTGATTCGTTCTATCGGCAAGTGTTCACCATGCACCGCTGCAAGTGAGTCACACTCAGGGGTAATTCCCACCATGTGAAACAAGGGTGTCGAACCATAACTGGCCATCGCGGCACCCATGTGTTTTGCCTCATCGGAGGTTGGCACACGATCAATACCTTCTATGACGGGCACTTCCCAGTAGGAACCCGCATGTCGGCCAATAACAGCACCAAGCACGCCCCACTCGGTGAGTTCTTCGGGTTGCTTCTCAACTACAAACCGTCGGGTGGCTACACGATTTTCGTCAAGGTGCAATCCGTAGCGCGGGGTGTAGCCGGTCAGGCCCGCTGCAAGCGCTGACGGCCCGCCTTCAAAATTTGACCGCGCACCACAAATACTGTTTGAGTAAATTACTACACCGGTATCTCCATAGGCGACGTGATCACCACGTACCGGCGGCATCACCGTTTGATAATTAATGCAGGTATTGGTCATTACGATACCCATGGCACGACAGGCAAAGATAAAACGCCGTTCAAGATCAGCCATTTCTTCGGTTTGACCCAGCGGATCATAGTAGTTGAGGTCAACACCACGGGGATCAGTGATCATGGGTATTGCTACGTGACGTTGCTCTTCAGGCAGGGCTGCAAAGCCTTCTACCAGTTCAACACCGGCGATGCCGATAGATTCCGGGTCAGCCATCATGTGAGCCTGACTCACTGGCACCATATCGATTGCATCGAACATGCGGCCGATTTGCAGCTGGTGCTCAACCGCCCATTTCCGCGCAGGACCTTGCTCACCGGCTAACATGCTTTCTGTTTGTGAAGAAAGTTTCATTGCACCTGATACCCTGGACTTCAGTCTGTGCGTTCGTTTGTTCGCTTGCGCAATTCGCGTTTTTTCCCTTAGCCGGGTTTAGTTCCTTAAGGTTTGGCCAAGATCCAGCATGCTGTTTATTCGAGCCTGCGTGCCATCGGTCTGTGCCAGCTGAACAAAAACCGATCGTTCAGCATTGAATAGATCCTGTTCTGTCCAGACCGTACCGGGATCAATATCGCCACCACTCATCACAATTGCTACAGCCCTGCCGACCACACAATCATGCGCGGTGATCTTGTTAGCCGCATGGGCTTTATCAAGCCATTCGTTCATTGCAGCAAAAACTTCTCTGCCCGGCATATGGAGATCCGGTCGCCTGTGGTGAACGGGTTTACTGTTGTGTACGCACTCTATTGCCGCATCTAACAGGCGATCACGATTCATCAGATAAGTATCTGCATCACGCAGCATGGCTTGTTCCTTGGCCAGTTGTGGTGAACTGGCAGTTTTAGCCGTACCAATATTCATAAAGGCTTTCCATGCGGCATCACTGATATCGTTGTCAGCCAGACCAAGCTTCTCTTTCCAGCGGTAAAGTGTTTCCTTGCAGCCACCACCAGCTGGTACCAGTCCGACCATCGCTTCAACCAGACCTGTCACCGAGTTTGCATGGGCAATCACCTGTTGTGCATGCAGCACGACTTCAAAGCCACCACCTATCGACATACCGACAGGCGCGGCAACCACCGGAAAATCCGCTTGCCCCAGGCGCCAGCAGGTTTGCTGGAAATGATCCAAAAAGGCATCAAGCCCCTGCCAGTCATGTTGTTGATAGAAATTTCGTACACCGGCAAGATTGACACCGCAAGAGAAGTGCTGGGCATCGTTGTGTACTACCAACCCTTTTAAGCGTCGCTCACTAACACCATCCAGTGCCTGCGCAATAATTTGCATGGATGCAGCATCCAGCGCATTTGCCTTGGTATGAAATTCAACCAGGGCTACACCTTTATATTCATACCAGCTGGCTGAAGCGTTTTGTGCCACCGGTGTTAGTGTATGACGGATCTCGGTCAGGCGGGCAACTCCGGCACCGCGATCAATCTCTGACCAGTCAAGCGCATTGTCAGCCTGCCACAACTGACGCTGAAGCTGACCGTCATTGACCCGGTAACAGCGGCTGTCCGAGCCTGCGGCTGCCAGCTGTTGCAGATAGGCAGGAACGTCACGTTGCTCAGAGCGCAGGCGTTCGGCAAACCGGTGTGGTCCGATTTCGTCAATTAATTCGAACGGACCTTTTACCCAGTTGTAGCCAAGCTTCATCGCATCATCGATGGCAAGCGGATCGTTACCCACCTCGGGGATCAAAGCCGCTGCATAGGCGAGAGTTTGAGACAGTACTTTCCATGCGTAATCACCGTAAGGGCTATTGTCTTCAAGCAGAATATTCACGCCCTGCCGTTCGGCCTGATCGGCTATGGCAATTGAAGGTCGATCAAAGTCGGTGTAGCGCTCGGACCGGAAGTCGAACACTTGTCGACTGCCCGACTCTGATCTTCGATAGAACCCTTTACCACCCTTGTTACCGGTTTGACCGTTGTCGATCATCTTAACCATCTCTGGCAGTGGCGACCCGACCGCATGAAAGGCGTCCTGCTCTGGCAGAATACCTACCAGGCTTTTTGCGACATCAGACATCAGGTCTATACCAATCAGATCATATAGGCCAAACACCCCGGTTTTAGGAATTCCCATAGGGCGTCCGAAGATCGCGTCAGCCTCCTGCGGTGACATGCCACATTTAAACGCTTCATGTAATGCACACTGAATGGCGAAACACCCCACGCGATTGGCTAGAAAGCCCGGGGTGTCTGAACAATCGACCACACCCTTACCCAGTCGTTGCTCACAAAACTGCGCCAGAGTCTGCATGACATCGTCACGGGTATGCTCACCACGAACAAGCTCAAGCAAACGCATAAAGCGCACTGGATTAAAGAAGTGCGTAATCGCAAAACGTTCACGCAGGGCATCGCTCATACCTTCAGTCAATAACCAGATCGGTATGGTCGAAGTATTGGAACTAAGAATGGCGTGATCGCTGAGATGTGTTTCGAGGTCACTGTAAAGCTGATGTTTTATTTCAAGTCGTTCAACCACTGCTTCTGCCACCCAGTCGCATTCCGCTACCCGGTGAAGGTCGTCGCGAATATTACCGACCTGAATCCTCTGTGCACAAGCCGCATCCATTACCCCTGGTGCTGCAGGGTTTTGTAATCGATCAAGCCCACGCTGTGCAACGGCATTGACGTTGTCGCCTTTACCGGGCAGGTCCAGTAACAACACATCCACGCCTGCGTTGGCAACCTGACCTGCAATGCCGGCTCCCATGGTGCCTGCGCCGATCACAGCAACCTTGTTAATGGTTTTAAGTGGCGTATTAATGGCGCTCTCCAAAAATTGCGTTGTTAATTGTTAGTCCAGGCTGGTAATGAACTGGCGCAACTGATCAAGACACTGATCAGGCGCTTCGATTGGCAGCATGTGCCCGGCATCGATGGCGGTCACCGTGCTGCCGGTGATTTTGTCAGCCAGCGCCAGACCGTTTGCTTTAGGGGTCATTTTGTCATAGTTTGCCAGTATCAACTGCGAGGGACTAGTAACCAGTGCTGCAGCATTTTCACCGTTGGTATAGTTTTGACAGGCCTCCAAATCTATCTCAAGCGGGTTTGACTGCATGATACGACTTCCGACTGCGATGGGGGCTTGTCCGGGCACGTGTGATTTACCAAACTGATAGTCCCGACCAAACCCCCAGGTCAGCATTGCTTCTACCGCTGCTGGCCGATTTTTTTGTGCGGTTTCGAGCAGTTGCGGGTTAACCGGTATTGCGCTACCCGATGCAATGATACTGAGCGATCGGGTGCGTTCAGGTTGACGTGCGGCGGCTTCAAGCGCGACCAGTGCGCCCTGAGAGTGACCGATAAGGCTGCCCTGCTTAACTTCAAGTGTATCAAGTAGCTTCCAGATCCAGTCTGCCATTGCTTCAATTGAAGCTAATGGCTTGCCCTTCGATAAACTGTGGCCTGGCAGATCAGGGGCGACAACGGACCAGCCACGAAACGCAAACCAGCGTGTTTGCAACGCCCAGGTGCGATGATCAAGCCCGCTGCCATGAATGAAAACCAGTGTCGGCAGGTTTGCATCGAACGTTTTACCACCAGTGGCAATATAGGTTTCTCGACCGTTTACTTTTATGCGCACCGCCCTACCCCTTCGCCGTTCGTTTT
>CAZNOB010000081.1:5906-21375 GCA_964574535.1 uncultured Granulosicoccaceae bacterium
TTTTTAATACACGTTGTGCTGCTCTGAGTCCGTTGTTCAGATCATTTTTTATATCTCGAAATGACTCGATACCTACTGATACTCGTATTAGATCTTCACCGATGCCGGCAGCTTGCATGGCTTTGGCATCAAGACGCGAATGAGTGGTTGAAGCAGGATGCAACACCAGCGTTCGCGAATCCCCAACGTTAGCCAAATTTGTCGCCAGCTGCAGTGCGTCCATGAATGCCGCCCCTGCCACACGCCCGCCTTTCACACCGAAACTCAAAACCGACCCTGCGCCTTTAGGGAACAATTGTTTCCCCAGCGCGTGGCTCGAATGTGAAGTCAGGCCGGGATGGTTAACCCAGGCTACCGCATCGTGTGTCTGCAGCCAGTTGGCGACTTCTGTAGCGTTTTCCACATGTTTTGGCATTCGCAACGCCAGACTCTCGAGCCCCTGCAGCAGCAGAAACGCATTTTGCGGACTGAGGGCCGCACCAAAGTCACGCATGCTTTCAGAACGAATTCTCATCGACAGGGCGGCCGGACCAAACTCTTCAAAAAAACTGATGCCGTGAAACGGACCATACGGTTCAGTGAGTGTCGGGAATTTATCCGGCTTTGCACCCCAGTCAAAATTGCCGCCGTCAATAATGGCTCCGCCCAGTGCGTTGCCAGCGCCCCCTACCCACTTGGTTAAGGAGTGCACTACGATATTTGCTCCATGGCTGACAGGATTGTGCAGCGCCGGCGTTGCAAAGGTAGCATCGACCACCAGCGGCACATGTTTTTTGCCACAGATTTCTGCAAGCGCTGGAATATCTGCGATATCAAGACCGGGGTTACCGATGGATTCGCAAAATACCAGTTTGGTATTTTTCTTTATCGCGCGTTTGATCGCTGCATGGTCATTTACATCCACAAAAGTGGTGTCTACACCGAAGCGTTTTAAAGTGGATTTAAGCAGCGTTGCGGTAGATCCGTAAATTTGTGCCGCCGATACAATGTGATCACCGGCTGAACACAGGGTGGCAAACGTGGTCATTAGTGCACTCATCCCTGAAGCGGTACAAACGCAGGCTGCACCGCCTTCGAGGGCCGCCATCCGTTGTTCCAGTACCTGCACCGTCGGGTTGGTCATACGCGAATAGATATGACCGCCGCGCTCAACATTGAACAACGCCGCTCCATGTGCGACATCCTGAAATGCATAGCTGGTGGTTTGATAAATCGGTACTGCACGCGACCCGTGATCTGACTCTGGCTGGTAGCCGCTGTGCAGTGCAATGGTGGCTGGATCAAAAAAGGAGGCTTTGCTCATGAAAGGGCTCGTTGAGTGGACGTACACCTGACTATTGCCGGTTTCGTTTCCAGAGGCAACCGTCGGAAGCGACCAGCCTAAGCCAGTACTTCACTTTTTTCAACCATAGGTCAAATTTTAGAATTATGGTTAAAAATATTGATTGCACAAAGGCTGAACTGTTGCCAGAATCCGAAAAGTCAAAGTCTGCAGGCGGTTTCCCTATGACATCCCCCCTGATTACGTTTTCAACGAGGTTACGCGAAACACCGTTTACAGAACGCGTACTGGCGGGTGGTGCAAATTCCTTCACGGTCTGCAACCGCATGTGTTGCCCAGCTGGTTCCGCATGGCTCGGTTTTGCCTTTCTCGATACTGCCTTGATCAACAAACAGCGAAGTGGATCAGCGTCAGTCCGGCTACAGTGTCAAGACAAAACCTATCAGGCGACCATCAGTGAACTGCTTTTCAAGCTTGATACCATGGTATCGCCTGAACGCAAACGCGTTTTATCTTAACCTTCCCGCAACCAATTCTTTGTGAGTGACACCAAAATCAAATCGACTTCCAGAGCTGAAGTTCGCCGCCGACAACGCAAATCATCACTGGTAGAAGCGGTAGAAGCAGAGCTTGATGAAACCGGGCTGGAAGGTGCGACGCTTGAGCGCGTTGGGCGACGGGTCGGGTTATCGAAGGGGGCCTTGTACTACTACATCGACAGTCGCGATGACCTGCTTACGCTGGTACTCGAAGATGTGTTGCAGCAACAGCGGGAGAAAGCCGAACAACTGGCCGGCGATTCGGTTAAACCGCTGCACAGGCTTCGTGCGTTTGCCCACGGGCATGTGAGTGTGATTGTTAACCGTCCGGCGGGCCGCATGATTGTGGGGCACCTGGAATTACTGGCCTCACACCAGAAATCGACGCGCATGCTACAGCAGCAAGATGTTTATGTGCGCAATATCATCAAAGACGCTGTCGCAGCCGGCGAGCTTCGCGAAATACCAACAGTGATAGCAAGTGCGGTATTTTTCGGTGCGCTTAATACCGTGCCGCGTACCTTTGACCCGGAAGGACCATTAACGCTTGAACAAGTTGTTGATGCCCTGCTCGACCTGCTGTTATCTGGCTGGAGTGCTGGCTGACCTGAAGTTTGTTGCAACCATGAGAACCCGCCCTGGTGTAGGTGTGCTGTCGCGTTTGTAGGGCATCCCTGCCAGGGGCCTTCATTTTTGAATCCAGGAAGAGCAACAGCAACAGCAAACGCTTTGCGTTTGATTATCGTACTTTTGGGACATACTTCTGTATGTTGCCGAAAATCTCTAAATACTAAAAATTTGGCACTTATGTATTTGTTAGATAAAGGTCTGCGCGTGGCAGAACCAAACCCGAAATGCCCAATCTATAACCGTCGATGTTTGCAATTGCCTTAATTGCTTCCGATACAGGCATGGCAAATCGATCAGGCTTTAATTCTCGGGCTTTTCCTTTTGGCCATAGTCGCTGAACTTTTCGATAACACGGTTCATTTCATCTTCAGGTAGCACTACCATGTTGCCGAAGAGTTTGGCGTGATAGTACTGCTTTGATAGCGTCTCAAGCTCAACCGCTGCCCACATCGCTTTTTCAAGATTATCGCCACCGGCGATCATGCCGTGATTTGCTAACAAGCAGGCTGACCGGTTAGCCATTGCTTTGAGAATGTTTTCTGATAGCTCCGGTGTGCCAAAAGTTGCATAGTCGGCACAACGCACGGTATTACCACCAAATGCCGCAATCATGTAATGGCAGGCAGGTATCTCTTCACGTGCAATCGATAACACTGTGGCAAATGTGGAATGTGTATGAACAACAGCGTTGAGGCTTTCATTTGCCTGCAGAATTGCCCGATGAAAATGCCACTCCGATGATGGCTTGCATGGACCATCCCACTCATACTTATTGTGCTCCAGAGACAAGCGCGCGAGATCCCCGGGTGCCAGCTTCTCATAGGGAATACCACTGGGTGTTATCAACATATCTCCGTCATATCGTGCGCTGATATTGCCCGAGGTTCCCTGATTAAGCCCCGATTTGTTCATCTCAATGCACAGGTCAATGATCTGTTGGCGAACGCTGTTTTCATTCATTGTGGTTTGTTTCTCTGCTTTAAAATGTAATTTTCAATTCATTTTTTACGATGACAGCAGTGCATTCGCGGTAGCAACATCTACGATTATATCGGTGATCAATCCTTGCTCCAGTACTGCTCTCAATGCGCCTACCTTGCTCTCCCCTGCCGATACCATGACCCGCCTGGGTATGCGTTTAAAGACATCACCCGGCACCCCGACTACTTGCTGATTCAACGGGTGTTCAACCAACTGTGCATTTTTATCGATAAAATAGCCAAGAAAATTACCTACAACGCCTTCTGTCATAACGGACTGGTATTCTTCTTCACTTATCATTTTTGCTTCACGAATGGTCGAGCTATCCACGCCGCCGATACTGACCACTGCAATATCAGCATTCAGCGCTTTTTGACGAATATCCTGAAACAATGGCTGCGACATTAACAGCTCTCGGGTCTGTTCAGAGTCACATACAATCGGCGCAGGCAAATACAGACACTCAGCATCAAGCTTTGCTGCCAGTGCTGTGGTCGCTTCAAATCTGGCAATGGTCGATCTGCGAGTGAATGAACCCAGCAGCGATACGACAGACACGTTGCGCAGGGGATAGGGTTTAAGTTGTCCTACCAGTTCGTTCAGTGTTATTCCCCAACCCAGACCGATAGTCATGTCGTCTTTCAGCAAAGGGCATACAAATGCTTGTGCCGCAGCCCCTATCTGGCTTGCTAACTGGTGCTCATCAGCCGCATGGCTCAGACAGACATCCGCCGACTTAAGCGACCAGCGCTCAGCTATCTGTTCTGCCAATTGTACATTTTCACGCAGGACTGAATTGATTTGCACTGAGACGAGGCCGCGTTTTCTGGCTTCGGTCAATAGCTTGATCACACGAGCCCTGCTAATGCCAATGTCAGTGGCAATCTGTTGCTGCGTCATCCCAAGGTTGTAGTAACAATGGGCTATTCGCACAGCGAGTTGTTCCGGCCAATCGATGTTCGCCACT
The DNA here is from genome assembly GCA_964574535.1 of uncultured Granulosicoccaceae bacterium. Lineage (GTDB taxonomy): Bacteria > Pseudomonadota > Gammaproteobacteria > Granulosicoccales > Granulosicoccaceae. The sequence goes on from CAZNOB010000081.1 coordinate 10,306, forward strand.
GCAGAATCCCGCCCCCGGTATCGGGCTCGACTGTTACCGGGAGTCATTAATTATCTTCCAAATAAAAAACAGGCTTTCTTACTATCACAAACCCGTCAGCTACCTCTCACCCCTGAGACTATACAGAGACGAACAAATGTTTTCATCTCCACTCATTTGTCTTGCCTTGCCATCCTTACTGTGGCACGCTCACCCTGAGGAAATTACTTAAGGTCACCTTCAGGCATGCGCCATTCGTGCAAAACACGGCGATTTACCCGATGAAAACGCGGTCACTCCTGCCACGCTGGCTGACGTCTGAGCACCCGCTCCCCTGGTTGTTTCCGGTGACCTCATTGCTGATTGTATTCGGCCTGTATCCGGTGCTTTACTCGTTATGGCTGTCGTTTTTCAAACGCAACCCGGCTACCCGAAAGGAAACATTCATACCGTCCTGGAACTGGGAAAAGTTGCTCGCAGACGAACGAGTATGGGATGCAGTACAAATCACCTTTACCTATGCGGTACTGGCCTTATCTATTCAGCTAATTTTAGGATTAGCGATTGCCCTGCTGCTTGATACTGACAAAAAAGGCTTCGGTGTCTTAAGAGCGCTAATGACGCTGCCGCTTGTGGTTCCGCCGGCAGTCACCGGCATGATGTTTTTACTGATGTATGACAGTTCTTTCGGTGTGATAAGTAATTCACTGTATGCATTGGGTCTGTTGTCGCCCAGTGCGCCTATTCTTGGTACCGGATCTACTGCACTGTGGGGGGTGATTGTGGCGGATGTCTGGCAGTGGACGCCATTCATGGTGCTTATCATGTTGGCAGGACTTCGTGCACTTCCTCGAGAACCTTTCGAAGCGGCTTCTATAGATGGTGCTTCGAGCTTTCAGTCTTTTATATACTTAACACTGCCGATGATGTCGAAAATTATTGCGCTGGCGGTGCTCATCCGGGGGATTGATCTGTTTAGAATTTATGACTACGTCAAGGTGATGACCGACAGCGGCCCTGGTACTGCCACCGAAACACTGACGGCATACGCTGGAACGGTTTATTTCAAGAGCGCTAATTTTCCCTACGCCTCTACGGTAGCACTCGCCACTCTGATACTGGTCCTGGTGACGGCCAGTATTTTCATGAAAGTCTTTAAAGTGAAATTCTAATGTTTAGCGAGACTTTCAAAACAGCCGCCAGATACATCGTTTCTATTGTCGTTATTGGCGTGTTCATCTTTCCAATAGCCTGGTTTGCGCTGACTTCAATCAAACCAATTTCAGCGGTGTTTAACAAAGACCGTGTCGTGGTTTTTGACTTTGAGCCTACTTTTGAAAACTACCGGGTGACCGTACTTGGTGGCAGAAAGGCCGACACCCAATCTAATTCGAGCCTCCTAATGGGTACCAGCGGTGAAGGTGCTTATGATGGCAGGAGTGCGATGTTGTCATCGCTGGTGATCGCCATCTGCTCGACGTTTCTGGCCACCACCATTTCCATGCTGGCGGCCTATGCGCTTTCCAGACTATCTTTTCGCGGGTCACAGGGTTTTATGCACTGGGTATTGTCGCAACGCTTCCTGCCACCCATAGCCATTATTATCCCGCTGGTCTTTATTTTTCGTGATCTCGGGCTAAGGGATACACATTTGGGTCTTATTATCGCTCACACGCTGATCAACATACCTATCGCCGTTTTGATACTTAAATCATTTTTTGATGACGTTCCGATAGAAGTGGATCAGGCTGCAATGATCGACGGAGCCACTCGATTTCAGTGTTTTTATCTGGTGGTACTACCGATGATAAAAGGCGGAATGGCAGCAACGGCGGTACTGTGTTTTATATTTTCCTGGACGGAATTTTTATTGTCTTTATTTCTGACCAATTCAATTCGCACAATACCTGTAAAAATCACCACGTTCGTCACATCAACCGGTTCAGAGTGGGGCTACATCTCCGCGCTGGGTACGGCTGCAATTATACCCGGGTTCATATTCATTCTTCTGGTGCAAAATCATCTTGTCCGGGGCTTGACTATGGGCGCAATTAAAGACTGATGCGCAGGCATCGAATGCAATGATGCGTATGCATCAATAAATCTTGGAGGAGAGGTTATGAGTTTCAAACAGTTTAATAAGCAAAATTTTATTGTCGACGCTGCTAATAATTTCACAGCAGGGAAGATGTCTAAACGCGCATTTCTAAAAAAAATGGGCCTTGCAGGTGTTGGCTTCTCAGCTTACTCCGCTGGCATGCTGGGCGGCAGTCAAAGACCGTTTTTTGGCAACGTAGCCCATGCGGCAGAAAACACCACACCACCCGAAGTCGCAGACTTTCTGCGCGAGGCTGGCAAACCATTTGCCGGAACCACCATTCGATACACCTCTGAAGCCACCCCGCCAACTAATGTGCTCAATGAGCTGAAAGGTGAATTTACAGAACTCACGGGTATTAATGTTGAAATTGAAATTGTGCCGCTTGAGCAAGTACTCGCAAAAGCAACACAGGATGTGCAGGGTCAGCTGGGTACTTACGATATTTATTATCTTGACCAGGCCTGGACTTCTACCTTTTCACCCGACACCTTTGACCCCGTAGAGTACTACGATTCTAAACCTGATCTTGCCATGCCCGGCTTTGACTTTGATGACTTCTCCAAACCACTGGTAGAAGGTATCTGCGAATACGATGGTAAATGGATAGGTCTGCCTTTCGATATTCCGATATTCACTCTGATGTATCGTAAAGATATTCTTGAGAAACACAGCATAGAAGTACCTCGAACCTACGAAGACTTCACCAAAGCGGTGGAGATGATTACTGCAGCTGAAAAAGAAAACAACATATTCGGTACGGGTTTGCAGGCCAAGTCGGGACACTACTCGCTTGAGTGCGACTGGACCCAGGCTGTATGGGGTCACGGTGGTTCTATTTTCGGCGCAGACAAAAACTTCTCAGGCAATGACGAAGCAGGTATTGCAGGTCTTGAGTGGTACCAAAACCTGCTGGCGAACGCTCCTGCTGCATCAGTGACCTCGACATGGGATGGTCAATGGCAAATGGGCTCTGCCGGTCAAATTGCACTATGCCAAAGCTGGGCAGAGTTCTTCCCTGGCTGGAACGCAGATGATTCAGCTGTGAAAGGCCTGTGGGAAATGGCGAAACCTCTTGAGGGCCCTGCATCATTGCGATCACGTGATGCGGTTGGTTTTGGCGAGATACCGGGCTGGGGTCACCAGGGTGGTTCAAGTATCGCGCTGTCGCGTTACTCGAAAAATCCTGATGCCGCATGGCTGTTCCTGCAATGGGCATGCTCTAAAGATGTGATGACTCGCTGCACCCTGATCGGTGGATTTGCTCCAATGAGAAATTCTTCTTTCACCGATCCGCGCATTGTGGAAAGAAAAGGCCTTGAAGGTGCGGGCACGACGCGTCACCTGGATACCGTAAAATGGACAATCGACAATGTGATGGCATCAGAACCTGATCTTGCCATTTGGGCGGGCGTTGCTAACAACGAAATCCCCACTGAGCTCGGTAAACTGTTAACCGGTCAGGACTACGACGGCAGTGCCAAAAAATGCATGGACCAGGTGGCAAAGCTGGTTGATGCGGTAGTTGACGAAGCCGACCTTGGCTAGTTAGGCACATGGCGCCACTCTGCCTGTAACGGACAGAGTGGCGTTATATCGCTCACATAACAACTTAATTCAAACAGAGCGCTATGGCTTCAGTAAATATTTCTAATCTGGATAAATCTTACGGCAAAATCAAGGTATTGCACCAACTGAGCCTGGCCGTGGATGATGGCAAATTTGTTGTGTTACTGGGTCCGTCCGGTTGTGGTAAGTCCACCTTGTTACGTATGATCGCCGGTCTTGAATCTGTCACCGGTGGCGACATTCTTTTCGACGATGTACGCGTGAACGATATTCACTGCAAGGATCGAAATATAGCCATGGTGTTTCAAAACTATGCGTTATATGCCCACATGACGGTGCGAAAAAACATGGCTTTTTCAATGCGTCTGAACAAGACCGATAAAAAAACCATGGACGAAAAAGTCAATTGGGCTTCTTCGATACTAGGGCTTGATGACTACCTTGATCGATTGCCAAAGGAGCTTTCCGGCGGGCAACGACAACGTGTGGCAATGGGCAGAGCCATTGTTCGGGACCCGGATGTATTTTTATTTGATGAACCACTTTCAAATCTGGACGCAAAGCTACGAGTGCAAATGCGCACCGAGATTAAGGCGCTTCACCAGCGACTGAAAACAACCACCATCTACGTCACACATGATCAAATTGAAGCGATGACCATGGCGGATGAAGTGGTAGTGATGCGTGGCGGCCACATAGAACAAAGTGGCACCCCAATGGAAATTTACGACAATCCGAATAATCTTTTTGTCGCGCAATTCATTGGGTCTCCTACCATGAACATACTTGAATGCGAAGTGATTGAAGAACACGGCGTGCACTTCGCATCTGTCGATAACACGCAACTTCCCCTGCCCGCTCGTGCCAAACTGCAGACGAGACAAAAAATATACTACGGCATCCGTCCGGAACATTTTCAGATATCGAGCTCCCCCACCAACTCAGCGCAAGCCGGTACGGCGGCAACCGGTGTGGTTAAAGTTGTTGAACCGACCGGCCCGGAAATCCATGTGTATTTGACTCTGGCCGGTCAGGATCTTTGTGCCATTACACGGGATCGCATCGAGTTACGACCCGGTGATGAGATCCTGTTGCAACCTGATATAGAACACATTCATCTGTTTGATGGTGAAACTAAAAACGCACTTTAGGCATTTTAGGAAAGCGAACAATTGTGACCAGCGATAAGGCATTGTTTATACACGGCGCCGGCGATATTCAAATCAGAGACCATGCCCCGCGCGCGCCTGAGCAGGGCGAGACGATGGTGCACGTTAAGGCGGTTGGTGTATGTGGCAGTGATTTGCACTACTACAAAGATGGCGGCATTGGTGCGGCAAAAATCCAGAGCCCGTTTATACCCGGTCATGAATTCAGCGCTGTTGCCTCTGAAGACATTCCGGAAAAAAATATTGATCAGGGGGAACTGCTTGCAGTTGACCCTGCCACGCCCTGTCACAGCTGTGAATGGTGCCAGCGTGGATATCATAACCTTTGTCCTAACGTTAAATTTATCGGCGCACCTCCGTTTAATGGTGCTATGACTCGAACACTTGCTGTGCCGACAAACACGCTGATAAAACTCCCCGACGGCATCAGTGCTGAACAGGCAGCAATGCTGGAACCTCTGGGTGTCTGCATTCACGCCATTGACCTCGCTAAACCGCGACTCATGGAGACAATCGCGGTACTCGGTTGCGGTGGCATAGGGCTTGGTATTATTCAGCTGCTGTTAAAAACCGGCTGTCACAACATCATCGCCATTGATCCGCAGAAACACCGCGCAGATAAAGCCCTGGCTCTCGGCGCCAGCGTGGCCGCAGCATCAATTGAAACCATCCGCGGGGCCACAGATCTGCGTGGCTGTGACCTGGTGATAGAAGCGACTAACTCACCTGACGGTATGGCCGATGCCATGATGGCTGCTGCCATTGGTGGCCGTGTTGTTCTGGTAGGTATTCCCGACGGGGATTCCTATACATCGTTTTCTGCGGCTCAGGCTCGTCGCCGCGGGCTGGACATTCGCTTCTCGCGTCGCATGGGTGATGTTTATGATCGCGCTATCCGACTGGTGCAACAATCAGAAGTCGATGTCGATTCACTGATTACTCATCGCTTTACCGTAGAAGAATCAGATCAGGCATTCGAACTTCAGGTTAACGGAGCCCCCGATCTTATCAAAAGCATGATATTGCCTGTTTAACACAGGTATCCAACAGGCTGGAGGACCACAACAAATGACTAAACCGCTAATTGCTATTACCGGAGCCAGTTCAGGCATTGGCGAAGCTACTGCTAAAGCATTCTCTAAAGCAGGCCACCCTCTGCTGCTGATGGCCAGAAGACTCGATCGAATGCAGGCACTGCAGCTACCTGATTGTATTTGTCAGCAAGTCGATGTCCGTGACCGAGAGGCCATTGCCAGTGCCGTGGCTATTGCAGAAGACACCTATGGTCCGGTTGATTGTCTGTTCAATAATGCCGGTGTTGCACGATTAGCTGACATCGGTAATCAGGACCCCGCAGAATGGGATGAGACCGTTGATATCAATATCAAGGGCGTGATGAATGCACTGCATCCTTTTATCAACAGCATGAAAGAACGTAAAAGCGGCACAATCGTTAATATGAGTTCGATAGCCGGTCGCAAGGTTTACCCGGACCACACTGTCTATTGTGGCAGTAAGTTTTTTGTACATGCGATATCAGAAAGTCTGAGGAGTTATCTGGCACCACACGATGTACGGGTGATTGTTATTTCACCGGGCATTATCGAAACCGAGGTGCTTGATCATGTCAACGACCCCAACACCTTGAAGGCATATAAAGACAACAAAGTTCGTATAGGCGGTGGCATTTCAGCAGATCATGTGGCAGACATGATCCTGTTCGCCTACCAGATGCCGCAGAATGTACTGATTCAGGAAATGGTCGTCACTCCCACACGACAGGAATTCTAGCCGATGACTGATGACCTGGTTATCGGACTGGACAGCTCTACCCAGAGCACTAAAGCGATTGCATGGAATATAGCTGGTGAAGATGTGGCAACCGGCAGAGCCGATATCCCGATGGACAATCCCAGACTGGATTTTTTTGAACAAAATCCGGCTCACTGGTGGAGCAGTTGTATTGATGCGCTTAAGGATTGCACCGATCAGCTTCAGGCCAAAGGTTTTAAAACCTCTTTAATAAAAGGCCTGGCCATATCAAATCAGCGTGAAACCCTTGGCTTTATCGGAAAGGATGGCACACACATCTACCCTGCTATTTTGTGGCTGGATGAACGCTGTCGGGAACAGGTAAAAACTTTCGCTGACAGTTTTGGGGCGGACAACATACACCGGATCACCGGCAGACCCCCTGACGTCACTCCGTGCCTGTATAGTTTTCTTTGGGTTAAAGAAAACGAACCTGACGTGTGGCAGAAGACTGACTGTTTTGTTGATGTACAGGCCTACCTGGTACAAAAGCTCTGTGGCGGCGGTTATCGTACCGGATGGTTCAGTGGCGACCCAATGGGTCTGGTAGACATGCAATCACACCGCTGGTCCACACCGCTGCTGAAGGCGCTGGAGCTCGACGAATCCAGATTACCCGAGCTGCATCCACCCGGGAGCTTGCTTGGCAACATATTGCCAGAGGTTGCACAGCAGACCGGCCTACCTGAATCATTGCCAATATTTGCCGGTGGAGGTGATGGCCAGTGCGCCGGGCTGGGTACCGCATGCACAACCAAAGAACGCGCCTATATCAATCTGGGCACAGCGATAGTGTCTGGCGTGTGGTCACCCGACTATCGCTATAGCACCAGTTGGCGTACCGAACTGGCGGCGCAGGGTGAAGGATATATCTTTGAGAACTGTCTGCGCTCCGGTGCGTTTCTGCTTAACTGGTTTGTCGATCAATTCGTCGCACACGGTAAAGCCGATGATGCGGTGTTTAACAAGCTGGAACAAGCTGCAGATCAACTACCCATCGGCTCCGACGGCTTAATGGTGCAACCCTATTTTTCAGGTGTGATGGATCCGTACTGGGACACCTCAGCGCGTGGTGTCATGATTGGGCTGAGTGCCAGCCATACTGAATCACATATCTATCGAGCAATTATTGAGGCAATGACGCTTGATCAGGTGATGAGTACCGAAGACATGGAAGCCGAACTGGGATATCAGATCGATCACTTTCTTGCCATTGGTGGCGGAGCACATAGTGCCTTGTGGATACAGATGCTGGCAGATGCTTCGGGCAAAGCCGTTTTAGTCAGCCAAACTGTCGAAGCCTCTGCACTTGGTGCGGGAATGATAGCGGCTTACGGAACAGGCTGGTATTCCGGAATCGCCGAAGCAGCCAATGCCATGAGCGGTTCAACCACAAGAGTCGAACCGGATAATTCCAGGTATTCACGTTACCGTGAATTACTGGGCATTTATAGAAAGCTCTATTCTGCAACAGCAGAAATTAATAGAGATCTCGTTAGTTTTGCAGAATGCCGTGCAACCCCGAATGGAACAACATGACTGATCACACCGGAATTCTACGCGATCTGGTCGCCGGCGATTGGGTTGAACCCGCTACCGGCAAACAGTACGACATTGGCGTAAAAGACATTGTCATACGTGAAAGCCTTGAAGGTGCCGAAGCTGAACTGGTTGCAAAACAACACCAGGGCAAATCGCTTACGGTGGTTTCCGACCCGTTTACTCACGACGCTCTGGGCAAAAGAATCTTTAATGCGCTGGCAGCCGATGGTCAGAATGTCAGCGAATATGTGTGGCAGAACCCGATCTGTTCAGAGGACGGTGTCAAACATATTCGAGAAGTCACACGTCATAGCGATGCGCTCATTGCCGTGGGCTCCGGTACCGTTAACGACACAGTAAAATATGCCTGTTTTCTCGACAAACGGGATTATTCCGTCTTTGCAACCTCACCGATGAATGCCTACACAACCGGCACTGCATCGGTGTCATTTGACGGATTTAAAAAATCAATCAGCTGTCGCGGAGCGCGTGGAGTATTTTTTGATCTGGGAGTATTGGCACAGTGCCCTCAATCTCTGATTTCTGCAGCGTTTGCCGATGTCATCTGCCGAACCACTGCACAGACCGACTGGCTGCTATCACACATCCTGTTCGACACCCGCTACACAGCCACACCGTATACTTTACTGGCCTACGATGAACAGGACATGATAGACAATGCGGGAAAAATGCTGAATGGAGACATGAGCGCACTGGGAATGTTGACGCGCATTTCTGCAATCATGGGTTTGGGAACACAGTTTACCGAAACCACCCACAGCGGCAGTATGGCCGAGCATATGATATCCCATTACATCGATATGTTTGCCGGCGACAAACACCCGCGATCATCGCACGGCGAGCAGGTGGGTATAGCGACCATCACGATGTCTCTGTTACAAACTAAAATACTCACAAATAGCTCCCCTCCAATGATGCAACCCACCCAAATAAACGAAAGTGATTTACGTTCGCGTTTCGGATCAAGCCTGGTCGATAACATGAGGAGTGAAACAGCGAGGAAGGCACTGGACCAACACCAGGCCGACGCTTTAAACCTGCGTTTTGAATCTGAGTGGGATGACATTCGAAACAAACTCCTGAGCATATCATTACCTTATGAAACACTCGACAAGGCAATGGCCGATGCGGGCTGCAAACGTACCGCCACTGAACTGAAACTCGATACCGAGTTTTATCGCGAAGCGGTATCAGGTGCACGATTTATCAGAGATCGATTCACCATGCTGGATCTTGTCGATGACAGTACAGGCCTGCAGGAATTCTTAGACAGCATGCCACTGTGAAAACCCATTCCTCTTCCCTCTTCAACAAGCAAATGTGATGGTAACGATAGTAATTTTAGGTGCAGGTGTGATGGGCAGTACTCTGGCAAAAGTTGCCGCTGCCAAAAACAACGTCACACTCGTTGGTTCACCGCTGGACAATGACATCATAAACCAGTTAAAAAAAGGTCAGCCGCACCCGGGGCTGCGTGTCGATTTACCAGAGAATATTACTGCGGTCGCGTCTACCGAAATCGACGATACAACACTACGAAACGCCGATGTGATTATTCTGGGGGTAAGCAGTCCCGGTGTGGAGTGGGCTTTGAACCTCATTGATCGCCATCAGGCGACGCCGAACATTCTGGCACTGGTCACCAAAGGGCTGGTCAGTGCTGCCAGTGATCAGTCGGCGCCGCTCACCTATGCACAAACACTGGACCCACAACTGACCTTACCTGCTGGCCGCGTAGTGGGTATTGGTGGACCCTGTATTGCACGTGAACTTGCACTGGGGTATCACACCCGTGTGTGTTTTGCCTCACACGATATTGCAGTTGCTGATCAATTGCGCGACATACTGGTCACAGACTACTATCACATTGCCACCAGTGATGACTTCACCGGACTCGAAGCCTGTGCCGCGTTGAAAAACTTCATGTGCATTGGCGTCAGTGCCATGTTCACCACTTGCACACTTGACGACGGTTATGCAAAAAACCCTGTCGCCGCACTGTTTAATCAAGCCGTGCTTGAAATAGACGCACTGAGTCGATGGATAAAGCAGGACGCCAGCCTCGATGATAACGGCGCTAGTGCAGAAGCCGGTGCCGGCAGGCAGGCACTTGCTTTTGATCTGGCAGGAATGGGTGATTTGCATGTCACCGTGGGTGGAGGCAGAAACAGCAAACTCGGACACTATCTGGGGACCGGGAAACACCTAAACGACATTCTTCAAAACGACATGAAGGATGTTACGGTTGAAGGTGTGGGAACGGCCAGACAATTACTGCCCGGCTTTAGGCGGGCGTGTAGTCAAGGCCGCCTGGACGCCAGAGAATTTCCACTGTGTAGTGCGATTCTTGATGTGGTTGAAAATGATCAGTCTTTTTTCATCGACTTTGCTGCCCTGCCCCGATAACAAAATAGACAGTCCGTCACATTGGGGCTAGTGCGCCGTTTGGATAGTTCGATAACACTTTATCTTCGTGACAGTCGCCATAGCGGCGTTAGATAAATTCGACGCAGGCCCCGCTATGCCTGCGTTTTTCTGCCTTGCTCTGGCGACTTTCACTGTGAAAAGTTTGTTACCGAACTTCTCAGCCCACTAGTGATAAATTCTGGACAGAGTGGCTTCGGAACACCAGGCACCAGATTAGTGAAAAACCTGTTCGCCCCTGGCGTCTGTGTAAATACCCAGTGATGCGAGTATTTCAGACATCCGTTTTATACCTGACTCACTCGAGAACAAAGTACGAGCCGTATCCAGCGATCGTGTGGACAATGACTGCCAGAGCTCATCGTTGCTGTTAAGTTCACAGATGCCTTCTACCCAATCGCCCACTGACTCTGCGATAATCGCACTTTGCCTGTGTACCAGACCCGTGCCGTCTGC
>CAZNOB010000082.1:0-21360 GCA_964574535.1 uncultured Granulosicoccaceae bacterium
CACTCCCTATCGTGGTGTACTACCAGCCGGAACCACACGTTACAACAGTCCCAGCGACAGCCAGTGCGACTCAAATCATATCGTGGTGCTAACGGACGGACGACCAACACCGGACAGTCAGGCATTCAATGATCTGAACCCGATCGTCGGACCTTGTGCTGGAGACCCCAACGACAGAGGTACTTGCGGCATCGAACTTGCCGAAGAGATGGCCGCCACAGATCAACTCCAGCATGTCCCGGGTTTAAATACACTCACTACACATTCAATTGGCTTTAATATTAGAAATAACTGGATAGTAGATTTAGCCACAGCAGGCAACGGCTTGTACCGGGATGCAGCTTCCAAAGATGAGCTGGTGGATGCGTTCAATGGGATATTGGAAAGTGTACAGCTGGCTACTTCAGCTGCCGCCCCAGCCATTTCCGTCTCTTCAGCCAGTGAGACCCGACATAGTGACGAACTCTATTACACATTATTCCAGCCGGCCACTACAGCGCGCTGGGATGGCAACGTTAAAAAGTATCGCCTTAGCAACGGTGTGATTGTTGACGCGGATGACAACCCGATAATACAGAATGGTATTTTGGCCCAGGATACCCGAAGCCTTTGGTCTGTCACAACAGACGGCTTTCAGGTTGGAGCAGGTGGTATGGCCGCCAAACAGGGGGCTGACCGCAATTGGTTTACCGATGCAGGACAACAGCCCAACTTCAACGGAATAACTACGCCACTAAAAGTTATTGCTCCGACTGATGTTTCTGTGGCCTCATTAAACGCTGCCAACAACGCTGAGCGCGACCGCCTTGTAAAATGGGTGCGTGGAGCAGATTCGATAGACCGTGACAGTGATGCAAATGTCACCGAACCAAACTTCTATGTAGCCGATAGCATCCACTCATCCCCGTTGCTGGTTAGCTACTTTGACGCCAACTCGTCAGCACAGTTAAAAGACGTAGTTTTTGTAGCAAACAATATGGGTGTATTGCATGCTGTGGATGCTGACACCGGTGCAGAAATCTGGTCGTACTCGCCAGAGGAGCTTCTACCAAACATCAAAGAATACGTTGACAATACTTCGCTATCGCATGTGTACGGTCTTGACGGCGAAATGATGATCCACACCACAGACAATATTTCAACAAATATCAACGAAAAAATAATTGATAACGCCTGGCTGTACCTGACACAACGCAGAGGAGGTAACAACCTGTTCGCCCTTGATGTCAGTAACGCGACACAGACAACTGATCCCTTTAAAGTGATGTGGAAAATAAAAGGGGGCGTACCTGGCAGCAGTTTTCGCGATATGGCCCAAACATGGTCGACGCCACAAATGATAACTATCCGAACCGGCTGTCCGGATGCGTGCGCTTTTCAGGACGTCCTCATGTTCAGTGGTGGTTACAACGATATCTACGACGACAAATCGCTTACCTACCCGGTTACACCACCGGCACAAGGGCACGGAAACGCGGTCTACTTTGTGGATCCGGCTAACGGCAACCTCATCTGGTCTGCCGGTAATGGCGCGCATCATTCCCTTAACCTGCCAATCAATGACAGCATTCCAGCGACACCTGTTCCTGTAGATACCACTGCCGATGGGTCTGTCAATGTTATCTTTTTCTCCGATATCGCCGGTCACGTTTGGCGCGTAGACCTTAACCCGAACTCTGGTAGCAGCACTGATCTCGCGATTGGAGGCGGACTTGTGGCCTCCTTGAACGATACTGGCCAGAGTCTGCGTTTCTTTAACCGCATAGACGTTGTAGCTAACGGCAACACGGCTAATGTCGCAAGCTTCAGCCTGTCACTCGGAAGTGGTATGCGATCGAGCCCACTGTTTGAAGAACCAGACAGAAACAGAGTTTTTGTGATTCGGGACCCCTGGCTATTCACCAACCCCACAAGCACTGACCCGGCTACCGGAATGACGGTACCAGACTACCGTTATGTAAGAGACAATAATGGCAACGCTTCTATTATCACACCCGCAGATCTTCAGGATATTGACGCTCCGGCTTCCAATACTACTTTAAACTATGGGTACTATAGAAATCTGGCTATAGGTGAGAAAGTGCTGCAACCCACACTAACCACCAGAGCCCAGATATTACTAACCACATATGTGCCGCCAGATGCCAGCGCACTGGCAAATGTCTGTGCGTACAATATTGGTACATCACAACTCTATATTTTTGATCTTGAGAACGGCGATAACAGCCTGGACAACAACCAGGACAAAATAGTCATCGGAAGCGGCATAGTACCAACCGGCCCGATCATCGACACCGGGGATCCAACCGGACCAGATCTGATCGTAGGTACAAACTCAACCAAACTGGACGTTCTGTTCGAACAACCCAGTGCAAGTTCATTCAGAAATATTTTTCGCACAGGCTGGAAGGAATTTTAACTGCCACCCTCTGTCGGTCAGATTGGCAAAGCCGACGTGCTGCAAGTAGCAACCGAACTACAGGAGACATTCTCTACCGGCAGCCAGTCTATTTTGATTCAGAGATCGAACGGCGAAAAAAACAGGAGTCTGCGCGGTAGAAATCTGCGTAGCTAGAACTTGCTATAGCGATGGGCCTTGTATTATTAAATGAAGGCGGAGCGTATTCTCCTAGACTTCGTTTGCCAATGCCTGTTGCGCAAAAAAAGACGTGTCTTTCGGTACCTCTGGCAGCTGAATTTCGAATGGCGTGCAACGCACACGGCCAGAGGGCTCACCACGCACGAGTTCGTGTGTCAGACGACTGGGCAATGCGTTGGGGCTGAGTTCGATTGCGTCCTCTGAATAGTAAGTACTGATGTACAACGTGCGCGGCTTATCAGATAAGTTAGGCGCCGAGCCATGCAGTAAACTGGCGTGCATCAGACAGACTGACCCTGCCTTTCCAGTACATTTAACCATCTTGCTTTTGTGAGCTTCATAGACTTCATCCGCAACAGCACCGGTAAACACACCATCATGCCACAACGAGAACAGCGGTCCGTTGTGAGTGCCGGAGACCACCTCTAATGGCCCGTTTTCAAGCGTCACATCGTCAACAAATAAAAGCGCGGTGATGAGATCATCGTTGCTCATCGGCTGGAAAGGGAAATCCTGGTGAAACTTCACCTTGGTGGCAGCTCCCGGAAGTTTTGAGTTAACTTTACCGTGATGAAATTTAATCGCCGGCCCAATCAGCTCTGCAACAATATCAACGGTGCGCGCCTTACGCATCACTGCAGCATAAACATCAGAGACCTCTTCGGGTGATTGCACGCGTCGCAAAGCCGGGCGTTCAGCGCTATGCCCTGGCTCCAGATCGAACCGTGCCCGCCCATCAAGGGTCTCACCGTAGTCGTCTGTATGGAGACGACTTTCCTCAACCCACCCGTTAAATACTTCGCGCAGAGCAGATAATTCATCGGGTGTCACAGCGTCTTTAACCAGCAGATAGCCGTCGCGCCAAAACCGATCTATCTGCTGTTGGGTTAGTTCACTCATGAGATTCGTGCGTATTTCAGCCGGGGTATCTCAGTGTATATAACAAACACAAATGTATGACAACAATTACGATCCGATTATTAGAATTTTCATCCTTTATAGATAATTTATTGCTCAGTGTTTGCCAAAATAAAATCTACACATCGATCAGCTATCATCATCGTCGGCGCATTTGTATTACCCGAGACCAATGCTGGCATTACAGAACAATCTGCCACTCTTAGATTTTCAATTCCCCGCACACGAAGCTGCGTATCTACCACGGAATCCGGGTCCGAACCCATACGACAAGTACCCGCCGGATGAAAAATAGTACGTGCATGTGATCTTATCGCCTGATCAAGAGAGTTTGATCCCACTGCGGTACTAACTGACGGATCGGGCCATACCGCCTCGCCGATTATTTCCTTTAACGGCGACTGATCAAATATTTTCTCGGCAAGCCGAATACCACGGCGCAAAGTGTCCATGTCAGTTTCGGTGTCCAGTACATTGGCCTGAAAGAATAGCGCTTCATCAGGATTACTCGAACGCAGGCTCAACTTACCACGCGAGCGCGGTCGCATTGTCATGGGATGTATCTGAACGGCATGAAATTCAAGCGGAGGCTGCCCGGGTGCTCCGGGGGCAAACGGTGCAAAATTATATTGCACATCCGGCCTTCCGCCACCACTAGTATCAACGCACGCTCCGGCACTTAACAAGTTTGAGTTAAGCAAACCTTTCTTGCGCACAAAATAGTCAAAGCCGTGCTTCAGTGCTTTAAACCCCCTGTCAGCACCATACAGACCTTTAATGTTTACCAGCCTTCGAGTCACCGGCGTACCGATATGATCCTGATAATTTGAACCAACTTCGGGTGAATGAAATTTTACCTCAATGCCATGCTGTTTTAATTGTTTAGCTGGCCCAACTCCGGATAACATCAACAATTTTGGACTGTGAAAGCTACCCGCAGTGATGATTATCTCTTGCCGTGCTGCTATGCGAATCGAATCGCCTTTTACATCGACGGCCTCAACCGCAACCGCACGATCCCGCTCGATGCATATTTTTCGGCTTTCATAACCAGTCAGTAGCTGAAGATTCTCACGCGCTAGTTCCGGAGTTAAAAAACAATGCGCCGCAGACTGGCGCTGGCCATTATGGGCCGTGACCTGATACCAGCCAGCCCCTTCTTGCGACACACCGTTAAAATCATCTGTATAAGCAATACCCGCCTTCACAGCGGCTTCTACAATGGCAGCAGACACAGGATGTTTTGATTGAGGATCTGCCACCACCAGCTTACCGTCAGTGCCATGAAACCGATTACGTAATCGCGTATTATTCTCCTGCCGTTTGAATGTGGGGAGCACATCATTAAACGACCAGCCATCACAACCGTGTAGCAACGCCCAGTCGTCATAGTCCTGTTGCTGACCCCGCATATAGATCATACCGTTAACCGACGATCCGCCACCCACGACACGACCCTGCGGAACAGGAAAACGTTTGTCATCAAGCGTTGCGTCAGGTTCAGAAACTACAATATTGGCATCTTTACTTTGCAACACTTTAAAGAATGTAGCCGGAATATGTATCCAGCGATTTGAATCAGTGCGACCGCGTTCTATCAGAGCGATGGACTGACTGGTCTCGGCAGCTAACCGCGCAGCAATGACGCACCCGGCCGTGCCGCCGCCCACTACAACATAGTCGTATTCAAGGTTTTGCAAATCGGTATATCCGGGTTGTGATAAATTTATTGCTCACGGGGGAAAGTGATCCTCTGAACAGGCCCAGGAGCTTGCGCGGCAGAGCCTCTGCTACTGCGAACGCGCTCTGACGGTGCGCCCGGGGCGCTAATAATCATCGATCATTTTCAGGACAACTGAACAACTATGCGCCTCAAATGATCGTACCATTATTTGGCAGGACAATTCCTCCCCCATGCTACATACCACCAGGCAGACTGGTATTCAGCAGGCACACGAAACAGATGAAAACCGCAAAACAACTACAACTGCCCTTTTGATATTAATATTTGCTCTTGATCTACCTGAGTTTACTCGGTTCTGATAGTGATCGTGGACGCGGGTCTGATTACAATGAACGGTGTTCTTAGGACGGACCCGGAAGGCTGTCACAGTCTGATTGTCCTTCTTTCCGCCTTCATTTTGGTGCCAACCACAAAACAGCGATAGCAAACCGGAAATCAATCTTCAATATTGATAAATCTTCTAATTCAGTTAAAGCGACAACCAATTATTGTTACGTGGTCGACTAAATGTCAGAGTGTCTTGATAGACTTAACAACATAAGGTTTAACTCAACACTATCAGCGAATATTTCATAAAAAAGATGTAGCTGTTATCAAAAAAGAACGAAATAGTTCCGTATAAAGTAGTTAATTAGTGCCCATCCAGAAACAAGTGCTACTGTGAACCACCGAATGCAGGTGATCTTTCACCGACTACATTTAGTTACTTAATGTGACTACATGTAGTCGGTAAAATCTCAAGTACCTCAGTGATTCTCCCTACGCCCCTGTTTCTGGATGAGCACTAACCAGCACTTTCAAATGTTTTTCACCATACGTTTTTTTGGTGATGCACAAATGATTAGAATTTAGCGCAGTACTCTGAAATTCCTGAAAAGAACGTAGAGGCAAAGTTTTTCATTCGTCGTCTTTTAAAGATTGCGAATTACTTCCGTAATTTTTTATTTCGAAGATTTCAACCCTTTCGATGAAAGAGATGAATTACAGCTGCAATAAACCAGTAACAGCTTTTCAATTTAAACTACTAGAATTTAAAGGACTAACTTATGAATCCAGTAAACACTCTGTCAGGCGCACTAGTAATGATGCTAGCCGCCGGCTCCGCAATCGCCTCAGGTCCCATCCAGGTAAAGTCCGGGGACCTGCTAGTGGATCTGGGAGATGCCACCAGCAACGCCAGCAATCGCTCACTGGTACTAAACCCTGGCGATAAACCGGATGAAATAAGCTATGTATTTGTCGACGAACTCGGTGGTGAAACACTCGGCACCATTGGTGGCTTCACGGGTAATGTTAACATCCAGTCGAATATCGGTAGAGATACAATACAATTACTCGGACTACAGGTTGAAGACCTCACTATTAACACTGGCTCTGGCGCGGACACTGTCTATCTAAATCTGGTTGAAACAATGGGCTCGCTGGACGTAAGAACCGGAGGCGGTCAGGACAAGGTAACGATTATCAATCAAGTGGTTGAAAACAGTGCGTCGATCCGAACTAATGGCGGAAGAGATAACGTCTCTATCTCAAGCTCTTTCTTTGAGGGCTCTGTTGCAGTAAGAACCGGGGGTGGTAGAGATACCCTGACAGTCTCCTACACCGGCTTCGACGGCCCGAGACCATTTTTCAACGGACAGGGAAATAACAACGACACATTCATCGACGGTGGCGCAAACGGATTCTGGAACGGAGACCCACGTATCGTTCGGTTTGAGAATATAGTGGTACCTGAAATTGACGAACCCGATCCGATAACTTATGCAATCGGCGATACGGGCCCCGGCGGTGGTACCGTTTTCCAGATCAATGATTCAGGCACAAGCGGTTTAGAATTCGCGCCCGATCTTTTTGAAGAAGTGCTCTGGGGTTGCAATATCGATATCGGTGGTATCGGTAACAATAGCGATACCGGAATAATAAATGTTGCCTCAGGTGAAGAGAGCAGCGCACTTCTATTTGCAGCGGTTAATGGGGGTGAGTGTGAATCTTCAGCTGCCGACGCAGCACAGAACTACGTCACTACCACAACATCCGGTTCCAATGTAACTGATTGGTATATTCCATCCACTCTGGAACTTCTCGAAATTCGCGATGGGTTCGGGCTTAGCTTATCTACCGCGCTTTGGACATCGACTGAACAATTTGGCGACACCGCATGGGTAATTCTAACGCCCGTCGGTTCTGACCCAACCCCAGCCCCCAAACTACTGTCTCCTGATGTGGGTAGTGCTGGCGTCCTGCCAGTGAGAAGCTTCTAATTCTACCGACAATACGGCCGCTCGATAGCTTCGAGCGGCCGGCTTTTTATAGAGCGTACTTTGCAACTCTCATCGAACTGCGCAATATATATCCTGTTTACCCACTCCCAAAATAAACCTATCTTACTAACCAGGATCGCTACACTCACACTCTAAATACGAACCGCCCTGAACTGGTTGATGCACTCATTCCTGCAATTGCTAACATTAAAATTCACAGGAGATATGTATAAAACAATTAAATCCTCCCTGTTAGCAGCCGGTCAGCACATAATCCCCCCAAGCTGTCACTCCACAGAACAAGTACTCTGACGCATGCAATTGTTCACTGTGATGGCATAGCGCTTAGGTAATTTCGCGGATGACTGATCAGGGTCAATAAGCGTAGTGATCAGATCAGCCGCTACACGCCCTACCTCACCGGCATCAAACTTAACGGTTGATATGGTCGGGTCGGAATATCTTGACACCTCAAAATCACCAAAACCAGCAACGCCGATATCCTCCGGCACCCTGATGCCCTGCTCTTTCAGTCCGGAAATAATCCCGTATGCCGGCGCATCCGATACGCAAAAAACACAGTCGATATCATCATAGTATTGGCTCAGGTTTTTACCAATAAAGTTGCCATCCCTGATAGACATCGGAGGGGTTCCAAAGCGGATCATACGGTGAGCAGATAGCCCGGCATTTTCCATAGCCTGCTTAAACCCCGCTCGACGCGCTGAGCCTCGTGTCCACTCGTCATTGGTTTCACACAAAAATGCGATATTCCTGTAGCCAAGGCCGATCAACTCCTCTGTCATATTGCGTGAGACTTCTTCATTGGAAAACCCGATGGTGTAGCCAATCGGTTTCGGTGGTGTCTCCCACAATTGCACCACCGGAATCTGTGCATTTTTTAACAAGGTTATGGTTCGTTTCGAATGACCATCGTACGGCAATGCAATTGCCTCTGGTCGCCGCTTCAGCAGACTCTCTACCAAAGCTTCTTCTCTTTGTGCGGAGTAGTCTGTATGTCCTAAAAGAATTTGCAGTCCGGTACCTTCAAGCTGCTCAGTCAGGGCCTGCACCATTTTTCCATAGTGCACATTGTTAATTGATGGCACCAGCGTGGCAATAAATCCAGAGCGTTTGGTTGACAAGCTGCCAGCCATCTGGTCAGGCACGTAATTCATATCTGCAACAACAGCTAGAATACGCTGGCGTGTTTTGTCAGACACCAGCCCTTCATCCTTCAGTGCACGTGACACCGTCATGCGGGAAACACCGGCCGCCTGCGCGACATCTTCCATAGTAACCAATTGTTTTTTTTCGTTTTGCATTGATCAGTTAAAAATTACAATTTACGGAATTTTTCAAGCCAGGACAATCCTGACTCAACACTCCTGCCCCTGGGTTTGTATTCCGCTCCAATGTACCCTTTATAGCCAGCTTTCTCCAGCACCCCAAGCATGTAGGGATAATTAATTTCCCCCTCATCAGGCTCTCCACGATCATGTACTGCAGATATCTGCACATGGGCAAAATAGCCGACGTGTTGCCGAACCAGTGATTCAAGATCACCCTGTACTATTTGCGCATGAAAAAAATCAAACATCAGTTTCATATTGTCTGCTGATACGCCATCAATAATCTCAAGCGCATCCTCCACAAAATTAAAGTGGTAGTCAGTGACCGCCCGAGGATTCAGTGGTTCAATCATGATGGTCTTGCCAAAAGCTGCCGCCTTATCACAGGCATACTGCAGATTCTTAAGATAGACTGCACGGGCCGATTGATCGCCGCCGGTCAGACCCGCCACCACATTAATGTTGTTAGCATCTATCGCCACTGCATAGTCAATGGCCTGATCAATCAGTTGCCGTGCACCGACTTCTTCACCCGGCATCGCTGCCAAGCCAAAACATCCTTCGGGGCCCAGTGCGGTATTTAGCCCAAGCATAGGCAAGCCAGTTTGCCGTAACACATCATTGATTTCCGATGCCGGGTACTCGTACGGGAAATGACACTCCACGGCATCAAAGCCCGCATTACCTGCTGCCACAATTCGCTGCGGCAACGGCAGGTGATCCCATAGAAAGCCAATATTAGCTGAATACTTAAATGGCATTCAGAACATCCACTTTAATACAGAAAACGAAGGTAGTTCGGTGCCGGAATATTGTATTTATCACCAGTGGCATTAATCAGACCGGTGTCGTTATTACGACTGAATAACGTTAGCGTCGATGAATCCTGATTGGCGACCAACACTGCATTACCACAAGGGGTTAGCGCAAAATGGCGCGGAAACTTACCCTCGGTTGGCACAACATCAATCCGGCTCAGTGTGCCGTCTTCCAACACTTTGAAAATCGCCAGAGAGTTATCACCACGATTTGAAACATACAGAAATCTGGCGTCACCGGATAACTTTATTTCCGATACATAAGAGACCTGATCACGATTCTCGAGTGTAGATTCATACTGAATCGGTATCAGGCGCTCTTTAGATTCCTCTGGATCAGAAGCATCAAGCTTTGCAACACACACCGTGTTGAATAGCTCATTGGAAACATAGCAAATATCCAGAGTAGGATGCATAGCCATATGTCGCGGACCAGAACCCGCTTCAAATTTTATATGTGTATCTGACTCCAGTTTCTTTTTCGAGGGATCATAGCGGTACTGAAAAATGGCATTCTCTCCGAGATCTGGAATAAATACCCAGTCCTTCCAGAAGTGCGCACAATGTGCGTGTGGCCCGACCTGCCGATTCTCCCAGTGATCCTCGCGATATTCTACCTGACGCCACTCACCTTCCTTACGATAGAGCTGCTTAAAGCTCTGGAGATTGTTACCAAGCTTCCCTTCGCTATCGACCTCAACAACGTCGATGATGGCATCCCAGTAATTGATAACGATAGCAACATCTTTCTGCGGCGACAGAGCGATATAACAAGTTGACTTGCCTGAAGCTGTGTATACCCCCTGATTAATTAGCTGCTTACTACTATCCAGAGCAAGCTGAACGACTTCACCATTGTGCTGAATGGTCTCTACTATTGCGTAAATCATCCTGCCATTACTGTGCGGGATAATTACCGCGGGATTCAGAATATCAGTCACTCCCTGCTCTGACAGTTTACCGTCTTTTGAAATAGATAACGTATAGATTCCTTTACCTGAATCGGGCGCATAGGGCTGGTGTGCCAGCGCGTCAAGATCAGTGTAAGTGCCTGCCAGGAACGTATAGTCATTATCAAGCTGAATAGTACCAGTCATTATTAGCCCCTGCCCACAAACGGCATTCCGTTCGCCATTACATTTATATTTAGTACATTCACGTCCGCTGGAAGACTTGCCATATAGACAATTGCATCGCAGACCGGCTCAACCCCGATGACCGGCTCTTCCAGTAAGGATCCATCGGGCTGTAAAACCCCTTGTGCCATAGCATCACCCATGCTTGAACTTATATTGCCAAGATCAATCTGCCCGCAACAGATACCGTAACGTCGACCATCCAGTGCCAGCGACTTGGTCAGACCACTAATGGCGTGTTTACTGGACGTATAAGGTGCAGAAAACAATCTTGGCGTGGTTGCCGATACCGAACCGTTATTAATTATTCGCCCGGAACCCTGTTTACGCATCTGTTTAAAAGCAGCTCTCGCGCACAGGAAAGAACCCGTCAGGTTAATTGACATAAGATCAGTCCAGGCTTTTACCGGCAGTTCATCAATCGGTATGGCAGGTGCCGCTATACCTGCATTGTTGAACAACAGATCAACAGACCCAAACGCCTCAACAGTTTTAGCAAAAAGCTGATCGACAGCGCTTTCGTCCGACACATCACAAACGACCGCCAGACCATTTGTATCCAGCAACGCCACAGTTTCATCGAGAGAACTCTGTGTTCTGCCTGAAACCACAACGTTCCAGCCAACTTTACTCAACGCGATAGCAGCTGCCCTGCCAATGCCGCCACCGCCCCCGGTTATTACTGCAACTTTTTTCATTTTAAGTATCATCCATTGTTGTAGTAGAAACTAACCTTTTACAGCACCAGCTGTCATGCCTGTGATGATTTGTCTTGATGCGAACAAGGTAAAAATAATGGGGGGAATAGCCAGCAACATACCGGTTGCCATGATCACTCCCCACTCCACATTAAATTCAGACATATTATTTACAATAAGAATCGGCACCGTTTTGGTATCACGATCTGACAGCGCCGAGGCAAGCAGGTATTCATTCCATGCGATTCTGAAGGTAAATATGGCTGCTGCAGCCAGTCCGGGTTTAATCAGTGGTAACACAACTTTAAAAAACACCTGAAAAGGCCCCGCTCCATCCATACGTGCTGCTTCTTCCAGTTGCCTTGGAACCTGCACGATAAAGCTTTGCAATATCCAGATAACAAAGGGCAGGTTCATCGCTATATAAATCAAGATGATTCCCGAATGTGTACCAGCAAGACAGACATCCCCGCGACCACCAAAGTTCTCTCGAATGAGTCCACCGAGCCAGCCATCCCTATCCAGACAGAATTCGTTATTCCACAAACCAAATACCGGCACCAGCAATACGGCAGGTGGCACCATGCGCACCATCAGGGTGGTGGCAGACACGGTGTCACGCCCCATAAACCGGAAACGAACCAGCGCGTAGGCCGCCATACATCCAATAATCAGAGTTAATACAGTCGAGACCAGGGCGATAATCAGTGAATTGACAAAAGCTCCGCCAAATTTAAGTGCACAATAATCCAGATGATCCAGTTCGTAGGGTAAAATATCGCACAGCGCTGTCTCATAGTTTTGAATAGTAGGCATGAACAGCAAACCACTGGTGCCAGAGATAATATCAACGTCAAGTTTGAACGAATTAACGAACATCAGCAGTATCGGACCGACGGCCATGATGACCAGCATCACCACGATGGCGTAAAACCCCGGGTGTTGTTTTTTCTCGATGGTTGCCATTTTATGAAAGCTCCTCGGCAATACGTCGTGCCTTGTTGGCGCGATATTCCATCCACCGGTTGTAGGCGAGCATTAATATCGTCAATACCAGCAACATCATCAACAGATAGTTTGACATTGCGGCTGCCACCCCCAATTCACGAAATTCAGTAGCCGTTCTGGAGATACGCAACGCAAGAATCTCTGTGGACAACCCCGGTCCGCCTTCGGTCATAACCAGAATTACCTCCAGCACCTTGAATGCATCGATCAGACGCAGCAGACACGTGACGATGAGTACCGGCATCATCAGCGGTAATTTGATATGGATAATTTGTTGCCAGCCACTGGCACCGTCGATACGAGCTGCTTCCAGCGCCGACCTCGGCAGCGACTGCAGGGCCGCCAGCGCCAGAATAAAAATAAACGGTGTCCATTGCCAGATATCAGCAATTATCACCGACAGCAATGCATACTGGCCAAGCCAGTCAACAGACTCAAACCCGGTGGCTTTTAATGTTTTGTTAAAAACGCCTACCGTGGGGTGATACATGTACCGCCAGATCAGGCCAACCACCACCGGTGCAATCATCATTGGCAATATGAATAACGTTCGCAACACGGACATACCACGGAGCTTGCGATCAAGTAGCAGTGCCAGTCCAACACCGATCAACATTTCAACAGTTACCACTGAAAAAGCGAACTTTAAGGTAACGGCAACACTCTCACGGAAGTTCGCATCACTCCATAAGACAGTATAATTCTTCAAGCCAATGAACGTGGATTCGCCGAGCGCCTGGCTAGGATTCCAGTCGCGGAAACTGCCATACACCATATACCCGAGCGGATATAACAAAGCCAGCGCCATAATAACCACTGCAGGCGCTAGGAATATGTAAGGCGAAAGGCGATTGATTCTCGCGGTGTTCATGGAAGAGCTTTACTCAGAATAGAATCAGGGAGACACATATGCACTCCCGGAGTTTTTCCGGGAGTGCTGTGGCCACGACAGCTAGTTAGTGCTCGTCCGGAAACAGGGGCGTAGCGAGAATCACTGAGGTACGTAAGATTTTACCGACTACAGGTGGGCGCTTAGTCATTCTAAATAACTACATGTAGTCGGTGAAAGATCGCGTGCAATCAGTGGTTCGCAGTAGCGCTTGTTTCTGGATGGGAACTAGTTAGACCAGGTGTAGTAACCCGCTTCTTCCATCACGGCTTTGGTACGTTGTGCTACACCGTCCAGCGCTTCCTGAACATCCAGATCCTCAGTCAGTACCTTAGACAGCGTTGTACCGAGATCTGCATTAATCTTTCCCCAGACAGGAATGATCGGACGCCAATCGGGATCAGCATGCTGCAGCGCTTCACCAAATATTTTCATATGCGGAAATTTCGCGTTTACTTCTGCATCAGCATGGGTAGAGAAACGCGAAGGATTGCCACCGGCCAGAGCGACAAGTTTGTCGCCCTTTTTCGAGGTAAGCCATTGCATCAGCAGAAATGCAGCTTCTTTATTTTCAGCATTTTTGGGGATACCAATACCAAAGCCACCGGTTTGGCTACCACGGCGTGTCCCCATTGGGTGCATCGCCCAGCCCACTTTGCCAACAACTTTAGACTTTGACGGATCATCGATCTGCCCGGCAACAACGGTGGTATCAAGAAACATAGCCGTATCACCGGCAAGGAATGAACCCAGCGCTTCACCGAACCCAAAGCTTGAAGCACCTTCAGGACCGCAATCCACAATAGTCTTAAGCGCATTGGCGGCCTTGACGCCCGCTTCATTATTAACAATCGGGTTCCACGAGTCGTCAAAAACTTTACCACCTAACGGCGCAAGGTGAAGTAAAAACGCATGACTAGCATGGTGGCCAGACGCCGCTCTTGAACTCAAACCTCCCATTCCCGGCTCAAGCTCAGGAATCTGACAGGCTATCTCAAGCATTTCATCATAGGTTTCCGGAACTGCCAGGCCGTGTTTTTCGAAAATGTCTTTTCGATAACCCAGAATAGAGGTTTCAGAACCGTAGGGAATACCAAACAATGATCCGGTTTTACCCTGCAAATAACCTTTACTGCCACCCGCGAACCCGATGTTATAGACGTACCCGTCAATCAAGTCGTCTGCATCGTAAGCGGGATCAGCCAGCTTGGGATTCATGTAGTAACGCGCCAAATTTTCTAATTGATCAGCGTAGACATAGTCGGCTTTGGAAAATACCACGTAGGCAATCAAATCGTAGTCGCCCTCTTCCTGTGAAAGCTCCAGCGTCTGACGTTCACGCATTTTGAGATACGGCAACTGATCAACTTCTACCTCAATCCCGGTGTCTTTGGTAAACTCCGGCAGAATTTTTCGCACCGCATCATAGTGAGGATGTGCAGGAAAGTTAACCACCAGCGTGGTCCCTGAAAAATCATCATATGGCCCTGCAACCGCTTGATTCAACATCATCACAGACGCAGCAGCAATGCTGGTTAGTGTTCTTGAAAATTTAATCATGAAACTCCTCCTCAGAAACATTGAAAAAAGAACATGATCTAAACGATTGCCAGATCATTGTTCACGTTAAAAAAATGCAAATCACTAAAATCTACGCCAAAGCGAAGCTTCTCACCCAGTGCTACCGGCGTATCAGAGTTCAACTCAACCATGATCTCCTGACCTGAACAATCTCCAATCAGAACCGACTGCGCACCGATGTACTCGGATATCACTACATCGATATCAATGGCAGTGTCAGCCGGAGCATTGGGAGCCAGAACCAGATTGCCCGGGCGCACCCCTATGAGGACTTCCTTATCTTCTGACTTTTTTAAACGCTCGGCAGTTTTCGAATCACATTGCAGCGAAAAACCGCGCCCTGTTAAAAATAGTTTCCCTTCGATACTTTCAATTGAAGCCAGCAGAAAATTCATTGGCGGCATACCAAGAAAGCCTGCTACAAATTTGTTTGCAGGGTGTTTAAACAACTCTTCGGGAGTCCCCTGCTGTTGAATACTGCCGCCATTCATCACCACAATCCGATCAGCAAGTGTCATTGCTTCGATCTGATCATGGGTGACATAAATCATGTTCTTGTGTACCCGCTGACGCATTAGAGCCAGCTCGGCACGCATCTGCGTTCGCAGCTTGGCATCAAGATTGGACAGCGGCTCATCGAAAAGGAACGTAGAGCTATCCCGCGTCAACGCTCTGCCCATCGCCACACGCTGACGTTGACCACCGGAGAGTTCTGCCGGTTTGCGATGCAGGAATTCCTTAAGCCCCAGAATCTCAGCTACCTCATCAACCTTCTGCTTTATCTCCTTTTTTGGACGCTTTTCCAGCCGCAGCGCAAACGACATGTTTTTGGCCACATTCATGTGCGGATACAACGCGTAGTCCTGAAATACCATTGCCAGATCCCGCTCTTTGGGCTCGAGGTGACTGACCGGACGTCCATTGATGAAGATTTCTCCACCGGTTACATCTTCCAATCCCGCGATCATCCTGAGTGTGGTGGATTTACCGCAACCGGAGGGTCCGACCAGAACCGTGAATTCGGCATCCTGCATCTCCAGATTGATGCCGTGCAGGACTTCCATCCTGCCGTAGCTTTTGCTTAAGTTTTCAAGAATTATTTGTGGCATCTTCCAACTCAATGCGTGGATTCACGATGACGGCTGCAAGAGCAATCAGCACTCCTGATAATGTTACCGATATCATTTTCGATAAATCATATTCCCTGGCATTGGTTTTATGCAACATAATAATTCAATAAATAGCGAATAAATTGCCTATATAGCTATAATTCAATGGAATATTTATTCGTATAAAAAATATCATCTGACTATATTTCCTATGTTCTTTTAATCTGATCGATTATTTCAGTCGTGGGTCTGTCAACACGATAGAAAAACTGTATTCATCGTCCGCGGGCACTTCGAGAGTTGGCAGTTCACTACTTAACGGTGCTTTATTCATCAAGTGCCCGTGTCGAACAGATAATCTGGCAGCCAGTGTCTCTACAGTACCGGATGGATAAATGAACAGAATCCGCTCCATAGCGGCACTAGTCATGAAGTCCCTGTGTGCACGCTTAAAAGACGAATAACCTGCAATTGATTTTACCTGTTGGCTTACAAGGGCTTCAGCTATGGCCGGTATCCACGGCCATCGTTCGTCATGAGGCAACGCCATACCGACTTACATTTTTGCCTTATTTTGCAGGGAATGATAATCATCCCCTTCAATAAAACCGCAACAGTAGCAATCAGCTAATCCGCGACCCATAGTAGATTTCCCACATGCGGGTGACCCTATAAAAATAATTAATCGTGCTTTGCCATAACCCTGACAATAACTAGTGCCCGTCCAGAAACAGGGCGTAGCGAGAATCACTGAGGTGCGTGAGATTTTACCGACTACATGTGGGCGTTTAGTCACTCTAAATAACTACATGTAGTCGGTGAAAGATCGCGTGCATTCAGTGGTTCGCAGTAGCGCTTGTTTCTGGATGGGCACTAACTAGTGCCCACCCAGAAACAATCGGCAGTTCCTCCATCAAAAAATACCGTCAGGCTATTTCTAAAACCTGATGCATCAGACCTCAAAAATTAGTCTTGCTCCTGTTAATTCATCAGAATTCGTTCAACGCAGAGGCTGACCCGGTCAGCTCAATGCCGCTTGTCAGTCTCCGCCAATTGGCGAAAGCAGGACGCAAACAATGTTACCGGTAACATTTTACACACAATTCGCATGCAATCTCAACCTAAAACTGGATTTAAAGACAGAAATCACCACTACCACTAAATACTTCGTGTTCTAGTATTCTTGTGTATGATTCCTTTATTTAGAGAACATCCGGAACTCCCATGAAGGCCATTGTTATACATGCAGCTAAAGATCTAAGACTTGAAGAAAAAGAAGTCACTCCCCCTGCGGCTGACGAGCTGCTTATCGATACCGCAATCGGTGGCGTCTGCGGATCAGACCTTCACTACTACAATCACGGTGGTTTCGGCCCCATCTCTTTGAAGGAACCCATGATCCTCGGGCACGAAGTCTCCGGTGTTGTAAGAGAGACAGGCAGCAAAAATCCAGGCTTTGAAGCAGGTGATCTGGTAGCGGTGTCCCCTTCCCGCCCATGCTATCACTGCCAGTATTGCATTGAGGGCAATCACAATCACTGTGAAAACATGCGTTTCTATGGATCTGCAATGCCAATGCCGCACATTCAGGGAGCCTTTCGACAGCAGTTGACAGCGAACGTCTCACAATGCGTCAAAGCCAATGGCCTGACGGCTGCAGAAGCCGCCATGGCAGAGCCATTCGCGGTAACACTGCATGCCACCCGACGCGCAGGTGAAGTCTTAGGCAAGAAAGTATTAATCACCGGCTCCGGGCCGATTGGTGTTCTGTCCATCATCGCAGCCCGTCGTGCTGGCGCAGCAGAAATTGTCGTCACTGATATTGCCGACAACGCACTCACGATAGCCGAAATTTGCGGTGCCGATAAAACAATTAATGTGGCGAATAATCCGGAAGCGCTTTCAGCTTACGCAACTGGCAAAGGCTATTTTGAGTTAATGTATGAATGCTCTGGTAATGTGCAGGCATTAACCAGCGGCATCGCGGCACTCAGACCCCGCAGTGTTCTTATGCAACTTGGTCTGGGCGGTGATATGTCTTTGCCGATGATGCAACTAACCGCCAAAGAGATTGATTTGCGCGGTTCGTTTCGCTTTCACAATGAATTTCAAACAGCCGTGAATTTGATGTCATCTAAACTGGCAGACGTAAAGCCGTTAGTCACCCATACCATTGATCTGAATGAAGCAGAAAGCGCCTTTAAAATTGCAAATGATCGCAGCGTGGCTATGAAAGCACAGATTAAATTTAACTAACATTACCAGTGTTCGGGTAACTGCCAAACTATACCCACCATCAGGAGCCAGCGCGGTAAAAGTCTGCGTAGCGAGAGCGTGCTCATGGCGAGAGCCCTTGCCTTTTTAAATGATGGCACGATCATTAGAGGCGTATAGTTTTTCAGTTGCCCCGAAAATTTTCGATTATTCCTAATACCTTTGTCGCACCGGCAGGGTACGTTCACAGCAACAGGGGGTCTGCCGCGCAGGCTTTTATCTAACAAATGTGTAAGAGTCTGATTTTTAGTGTCTAGATATTTTCGGCAACATACAATGTCATCCAGTAAGGACAAAAAACGCAAAGCGTTTGCTCTTCTACCTGCGTTTAATCAGTTTTGAGAATGATCGTGGAAGTGGATCGGCGCGCCATGAATGGCGCAAAGAGCGCCGTCAGCCAGGGATCGCTGTTTGCGCGGCCCTCTTGCACGATCACTCTCAAAATGCCGCAGGCACCCGAAGGGCTGATTAGCCACACAAAGACTGTTTGCTTACCCTTTTGGTCTTTTCAAAAATGAAGACCCCCGGCAGAGATGTCCTAAAAGCGCGACAGCGCAGCGTACGCCGGGACGGATGCCCCCCTGACACCAATACTGAATTTCAATCAATATGGCGGGCCAGTTCACCGCGCGGTTATGACTAAAATAACTCCCCCGACATCCCGTCTTCGCGCGCTTGCAGCCTTTCTTATCGGCTGTGCCTTTTTTATTTACGCCTTTATACACCGCGTTGCCCCCAGCGTAATGACCGAAGACCTGATGCGGGATTTTGCTGTCGGGGGTTCTGCGCTGGGCGTGTTGTCAGCCATGTACTTCTACGCCTATGTGGCACTGCAAATTCCGGTTGGCGTGTTAATTGATCGCTTTGGCCCGCGCCGATTAATGAGCGGGGCTTTACTGGTATGCGCGTGTGCATCATTGAGTATGGCCAGCAGCGAAACTTTGCTCACAGCATCCATCAGCCGATTACTGATTGGCGGGTCAGTTGCCTTCGCTTTTGTAGGCACTCTGACGCTTCTGACGTTCTGGTTCGATGCCAATCGGTTCGCTACTTATGCCGGACTACTACAGTCGGCAGGCATGCTGGGCGCAATACTTGGTCAGGCACCGCTTCGTCTTGTGGTCGAGGCAATCTCCTGGCGCGGCGCTATCACGGTACTGGCAGTGACCGGATTCGCCCTTGCAGTGCTCGCCTATACAGTGATACCCCGTCGAACAGCGGCTGATCGCGATGTGAAAACCACCAAAATCCCAGATGCGGGTATCGGCAATATCTTAAAGCAACGACGAAACTGGCTGTGTGCATTTACAGGCTTTGGCATGGCGGCACCGATGCTTGGCTTTGCAGCACTTTGGGCAGTTCCCTGGCTTACGACTGTGCGTGGATTTAGCCAGACGCAAAGTGCTGGTATTGCATCGATGGTGTTTATGGGGTGGCTGGCAGGCGCTCCTGTTTGTGGCTGGATATCCGATCGACTCGGCAGACGGTTGCCCGTTGTGTTAGCGGGTTCTATATTAAGTCTCAGCACTTTTGTGATTATCCTGCTATTCGACAGCGCCGGCACCACAGCGCTGACAGCCTTGTTTTTTATAAATGGCCTTGGCGGCTGCACCATGGTCGTCTGCTTCAGTGTGATGCGTGAATATAACGCCCACCACAACACAGCGGCTTCACTGGGCATGTTGAATACACTGGTAGTCGGATCCGGCGCCGTGATGCAACCACTAATTGGCTGGTTACTGGATCGGCGCTGGGACGGAACAATAATCGAAGGGGCTCGATTGTATCGCGCTGACAACTATAAATCAGCTTTCCTTGTACTAATTTTTGCCGGTGTTATGGCACTGGTATGTTGCCTGCTACTAAAAGAGACATACTGCCGCAACCTGGAGCCGTAATTGACCAGCGCTTCATCAGCAGATGAAAGATTGCATATTGGCAGGCAGTTCATGCTTGAATACCAGCGCATGAACGCTACATTCTGCGCATCAACATTCTGCAATCACTGACACGATCGGTGAGTTAAACTAACTGTCTTCACTAATTCGAATTTACCCAAAAAGAAATATGCTTAAAGCCAAGCTTAATCGAGTGCTCGAGTGGCCTCACTTCGAGACTTTTATTCTTGTACTCATCATTCTGAACTCCATAACACTTGCACTTGAGACAAGCCCCGGCGTTATGGCGGTGGCGGGTGACTGGTTGCTGTGGGCAGATACAATTATGCTGTCGATTTTTGTGATCGAGCTGGTAATGCGATTGCTAAACGATTTTCGTGGCTTTTGGAAAGATCCATGGAGAATATTCGATTTCTTCGTTATCGCTATTGCGCTGTTACCAACAAGCGGACCGCTGTCCATCCTGCGTGCATTGCGAATACTGCGCGTACTTAGGTTAATCTCTGCCGTGCCTGCGATGCGACGCGTGGTCGCAGGTCTGCTGGGCGCCATGCCCGGTATGGCATCAATAGTTTTTCTTATAGCACTGATCTTTTTTGTATTCTCTGTGATAGCGACCAAACTGTTTGGATCAACCTTTCCCGAGTGGTTCGGCTCACTGGGGGCGTCGGCATACACGTTATTCCAGGTAATGACGCTGGAAAGCTGGTCCATGGGCATCGTTCGACCCGTCATGGAAGAGTTTCCATTGGCGTGGGTGCTGTTTATACCGTTTATCATCCTGACCGCATTTACGGTACTCAATCTCTTTATTGGCGTGATTGTCGATGCAATGCAGTCGGAACATGAATCAAACGCCAGTGAAGAACGCAACCAGATGATTACAGACAACGAAAAAATACTCGCAGAGCTGCAAGCACTACGTCAGGAACTAAGCACCCTGCGTGCAGCAAGAGAATAAGCACCCGAATTTTCGTGCTTAACTATTTTCGATCACATGCAAAACCGTTCAGCAAGCACGATAAACAAACGCAAAGCGTTCGCTCTTGATCTACCCGCGTTTAATCAGTTTTGA
>CAZNOB010000083.1:0-21342 GCA_964574535.1 uncultured Granulosicoccaceae bacterium
TTCATCAGTACAATATTAATACTCACTTCACCCTAAGCGAAACTAACTATCCGGAGCCCTCGATTCAATGGCAAATGACCAAGCGACAATACTGGAACGCCCACGGATATATCAATTCAAACTGGGCGATGCGGTTTTCACCAACATACTCGAGGGGCACGTAACTCGCGGAGATCTACATCCGTTTGTGGCGACCAACGCCACGGCAGAACAGGTAGAAAAGCTGGCGGGACAATATCAACTCCCCTTCCCTAAACTCGAACATAGTTTCACGACAACAGTTATAAAGATAGCGGGAAAGCTTGTCGCAATTGATCCGGGCTTTGGCGAGAACTCACCTATGCCGAGCGCAGGGTACTTTTTGCAGACACTGGCGGCTGCCGGCTACAAAAAAGAAGATATTGATCTGTTAGTAATCAGCCATAGCCATCCCGATCATATCGGTAACCTGATGACGGCTGGCGAACCGACATTCCCTAATGCCGAGGTTGTATACGGCCGTCGTGAATTCGACTACTGGCAACGTGGAGAGAATATCGCCGAGTTCCGTCAACCCACACTGGCTTTATTTCAAAAGGTAGCACTGCCTCTGGCCGATCGAATTCGATTCATCGAACCTGGTGACTCAATACTGCCAGGCATGACCGCTGTAGAAGCATACGGGCATTCAGCTGGACATCTGGCTTTTCATATTGAAAGTGATGGGCAACAATTAATGATGTTGAATGATACTGTTGCCCACTATGTCGCCTCATTTGCAGAACCGGATTGGGCTTTTTCGATGGATGATGATGCAGACGCTGCAGCGATCTCCCGTCGCCGGTTGCTCACCGAAGTGTCGCAAAAGAATATTCCCGTCATTGGTTTCCATCTGCCATTCCCGGCTATTGGATTTGTTGAAAAAAACGCTTCCGCGTTTAGTTATCGTCCCGCCACTTATCAGTTTAATGTCTGATAATCCACCAACGGAAAAAATGGTGGTCGGGGTAATCGGCCTGGGCATTATGGGCGGAGCGTTTGCACATAACGCTCTTAAAGCAGGCTTTACCGTTGTCGGACATGATCTCCTTGAAGGAAATGTTAAAACACTGACTAATGCAGGTGGAATAGACGGTCAAAATCCCCGCAAAGTGGCTGAACAGTCCGATGTTGTTATCTCTTCATTGCCAGGTACAGCTTCATTTCACGAGGTAATGTCTGGCAATAACGGTATTAGCGCTGCTTTTAAACCAGGTCTGGTG
This sequence comes from uncultured Granulosicoccaceae bacterium, assembly GCA_964574535.1. Lineage (GTDB taxonomy): Bacteria > Pseudomonadota > Gammaproteobacteria > Granulosicoccales > Granulosicoccaceae. The sequence goes on from CAZNOB010000083.1 coordinate 1,242, forward strand.
GTGATCGAGTGCTCTACGCTCGCGGTTGAAGATAAACAACTTGCTCATGACACGCTGGATGATGTGGGCACAATACTGCTCGACTGTCCGGTAAGCGGCACTGGAGCACAGGCCCGGACAGGCGATTTGTCGTTTTATGTCAGTGGCGACAAATCAGCCAGTGAGCGGTGCCAACCGGTACTTGATGCAATGGGAAACCACACTTTTTATGTAGGCGAATTCGGCAACGGCAGTAAAATGAAATTCGTCGCTAATGTACTGGTTGCCATTCATAATGTAGCATCGGCCGAGGCAATGGTATTGGGCATGAAGGCTGGCCTTGACCCGGGAACACTTTTCAATGTGATAAAAGCCGGTGCTGGTAATTCGCGAATCTTCGAACTGCGAGCACCAATGATGGTAGAAAACAACTACGACAACGCGACCATGAAAATGGACGTATGGCAGAAAGACATGGCCATAATCGGTGAATTTGCAGGCAAGCTGGATTGTCAGATTCCCCTGTTTACAGAAAGCGCCAAAGTATACGATGCGGGAATTACCCAGGGAATGGCAAAGCTCGACACCGCCAGTGTATGTCGGGTGCTGGAAAACCTCGCAAGCCTCGAACGAATATAATCTCTCTCCAAATAACAAACCACAAAGTTTCGCTTCCAACCTTTTTTCGGAAAAACAATGGCAATCAGACAGAAAACAACAATCACCGGCACCATCAACGGCGAAGGTGCTTCACACTCACTAACAAAATGCACCACACGGGATGTCTCGTTCGCTATCGATGAGCCAGTCGAGCGTGGTGGTACCAATACCGGCCCCTCCCCGACCGAAACAGCCATTGCCGCCCTGATCGGATGCACTAATGTAATCTCGATCAAATGTGCAAATAAACTCGGTATTGATATCGGCCATCTACAGATTGAAGCCAAATACGATTTTGATCGCCGTGGTGTACTTTTGACAGAAGAAGTTGATCTGCCATTTCCGAAAATTGTCCTTAATATAGTTGCAGACGGACCAGCCACCGAGGCAGAGCTTGAACAAGTCGCGCAAGAGCTGGCGAAGTTTTGTCCGATCGCAAAAGTATTCAGGCATTCCGGTACGGTGATAGAGGAAAACTGGTCAAAGGCTTAACTTGCATTAATCATCAGGCGCCCCTGTGATTCAGTTTGATGGTAAAAATTGTTAGTCACAGCGGCATAACACTATGACTCAGTTGACTGACCGCATTCCGTATCAGGCGATCGTAGATCGCCCGCAGCTGAAACTACCTGACAACAATCGTATTGCCGTCTGGGTGATCGTTAATGTTGAAGAGTGGCGAATCGAAAACGCAATGCCTCGTACCGTGTTGCCACCACCGATGGGACAACCGCTATTGCCGGATGTCCCCAACTGGTCCTGGCACGAGTACGGTATGCGCTCCGGTTTCTGGAGGCAACACAAAGCGCTGACAGATCGGGACATTCCCGTCACCATGGCCATTAACGGTCATGTTTGCGAATCGTACCCCAGGGTGGCAGAAGCCGGGCTTGATGCAGGCTGGGAGTTTATGGGGCACGGATATCTGCAGTGCCCGACTCACAAGCTGGACAATCAGCGCCAGGCCATTAACGAAACAGTTGAAGCTATAAAATCTTTTTGCGGTGTCGCACCGCGCTCATGGGAGTGCCCGGGCTTAACCGAGACTAATGATACCCTGGACCTTCTGCGAGAGCACGGTATTGAATATGTTGCAGACTGGGTAATAGACGATTTACCGCAGGATATCGATACACCATTCGGTATCATAACCACTATTCCATACACGGTTGAAACTAATGATATCTCTATCTATGCGCTGCAACAGCATTCCTCTGATGAGTTACTAAAACGGGGGATCGATCAGTTCGACCGTTTGTATCAGGAGGGTGAGCACAATGCACGGGTGATGGCGATCTCATTACACCCCTACATAACGGGTGTACCACATCGCATCCGCTACCTTGAAGAATTGCTCGATTACATTAAAAATCACAAAGAAGTCAGCTGGATGACCGGCAGTGAAATTGGTGACTGGTATCGCGGTCAGATGTCGCAAGAGGACTAGTGACCTATTTGGAAAATTCGGAAATACTTTGCTTTCGCCACAGCCGCCATAGCAGCGTTGAAAAATTTCGGCCCAGGCCCTGCTATGCCTGCATTTTTTCACCTTGCTCTGACGACTGTGGCTGTGGAAAAGTTTGTTACCGAACTTCCCGCACAGCCCGCTAGCACACAGCGGCTTATACAAAAAACACACTGAAGCACATACCGGAGGAGACAAGCACATGGCACAGGTTGCAGGCGTTATCGGCCTGGGAAATATGGGCCGCGGCATTGCCAAAAACATCGCTAAAGGTGGTCACTCCCTGCTGGTGTGGGATGCTCTGGAAAAGGCTCGGTCCCCTTTCACTGACACTGCTAAGATCTCGACGCCTGCCGAAATTGCTGCACAGGCCGATTTTATTATCTTTGTGGTTCCCGGGTCGGAACAAATTGATGCCATGCTTGAAGACATTCTCAGTAATGCAAAGCCGGGCCTGATCCTTTGGGACTTCACCACTTCAGATCCAACATACACAAAACGTCTGGCGCAAAATGCCAATAAGGCAGGAGTCGCCTACATGGATGCAGGCATGACAGGCGGTGGCGCCAAAGGTGCTGATGAAGGCACAATGACCCTGATGATTGGCGGGCCTGAAGACGTGTTCAATCAATCACTGCCGGTACTAAATTCGTGTGCGGGTGAACTCATCCATCTTGGCCCTTCTGGCGCCGGACACACGATGAAAATCGTACACAACCTGATTACACATACCAACTTTCTTGCCTGTGCAGAGGCTGGCCGTTTGGCTGAAGCTGCAGGCATTGATCTGGCTGATATGATTAAAGTCTTCAACGCAGGTAATGCCCGCAGCTTTATTTCTGAACGCCGTTTTCCCGATCATATATTGTCCGATACCTGGGACGGACGCTCACGTATATTCAATCTGCGTAAAGACGTGGGTATGGCTGTCGAACTCTCCAAAGAACTGGGCAGCCCGATGCGAATCGGCCACCAAACACTGGCCTGGACGCAGGCAGCTGTTGATGCAGGTATGGAAGATGAAGACTTCACCAGGTTGTATCCTGCATTGCATGAGCTTGTTTAGGGGATCGCTCTGGTGGGACATGCCCTTCAGGCGGAGTCACTTTTCAAAACACGAAAAGTAACCCAAAGTGTTTTTGCGACTAATCAGCCCTGCGGGTGCCTACGGCATTTTGAGAGTGATCGTAGAAGAGGGTCGCGCAAACAGCCATCCATGACTGACAGCGCTCTTTGCGCCATCCATGGCGCGCCGACCCACTTCCACGATCATTCTCAAAACTGATTAAACGTGGATAGATCAAGAGCAAATGCTTTGCGTTTTTGTCTGTTTGCCTTGCTTTACTCTGGTGTTGCATAAAATTTGAGTTCAGAAGCATATAGAGCGGTATATAAGTCGGTAATTTATTCTTCCAGGCTTTGTCGAAGTCCAAATCATTAATAATTTAATTTTTTAAACTGATCGATACCCAGGGAGTCACGTAGCTCTGCCGTCTCTGCAATAACCGCATCATCTCCAAGTTCGATTCCTGTTGAATCAGCTATTCTCACCATGCGCTGAAAGTTCGAAGCAACCCCGGCTGCATCTACCATTACATCAGTGCCGGCAGCCCGGATCAAGTTCTCGCGCGCCTTAGCAATTGATTGAGTATCACCTGTAACAATTTCCTCAGCAAAAGCGATCAGTGCTTTGTGGTGGTCGATCTCGCCTGCATCGCCACCATTGATCAACACATTCAGATCTACTTTCTGTTCATGATTTTCAACGCTCTCACGGAGCATTCTTGCATGGGAAGTAGTTCAGTAGTAGCACGCGTTTAGTGCTGATACGCGACCGGCAACCAGTTCCATCTGAGACCGATGTAATGCGCGTCCGGCATCGACCCCGGGCTGACGGACAAGCGCCATAGGCAGGTAGTGGGCTGCAGACAATTCTTTCAGGGTGCGCACTTCATCCGGCACCAGGCTCATTGCACGTACAACGTTACCTGTTTTTCCGGAAGGCCAAAGGTCAGCTTCCGGTGTGCCCTCGTTAATTTCGGGCACCATCGGCACCCAGGCCTGATTGGTGACGCAGGCGGTGTCAGGCAGGTAGCCCGAAACAGTAGTGGCTGCCACGTCAGTGGGATCAACTTCTGGAAGAGTGCGCCGGGTGACTCCGATTGCATCGGCAAAACTGTCTATGCTGACCATTGCCACAACTGTACCCACGATCTCTATGTACTGACCTTCCGTCATGCCTTTGGTTAACAGACCCTCGTACCAGCTTTTGGTGATACGTGAGGCATCGCGAACAATAGTGTGTACAGCTTCAATGACCACATCGGGCAACGTGCTGTCGCCACTGTGTTTACCCTCGACCGCTTTGGGGGACAAGGCCTGCTTTCGGGCATCGCACAAAACGCAGTGTTCAGCGTGACGAACCGCTTCAGCAATTGCCACACGCTGTTCCGCGGTAAACCAGTTGCCCGCATGTTGTAGTCGTTGCCAAAAGCGCTCATGGCTTTCGGCAAACTCTGTCCGCACCGGGAATCCGGCATCGGTGTAGCTAATTGGCATGTTGGTTCCTCGCGAGGTTATGACGTATCTTAACTGAGTTTCTGAATGTTTCACGATACCAAAAGCGTCGGGTCACGAAACTCGGCTGGTAACAACTGACGTGTAATCTGCCCACCAATATTCAGGGGACTGTCCAATCCCATCATTCGCAATGCGTACCAGTAGCCGGTGGCGGTTGACGAGATCACTCTTTTGCCAAGCCTTGCTTCGAGATCATCGACCATATCTGCAATACCCAGTGCTCCACCGACATGTAAAATGGTATCAACCTCGCTTGTATTTACTTTATCAAAGGCCGCATGTATTGCATCAATGGGGACATCAATAATCTTATCTGATGTTTTGACCTTCAGCCAGGCGGTCTCTGGCACTTCAAAACCATGTGCACGATAAAAGTCACACGCGCTGTCTGAATGTTCTTCTGACATAGGAGAGATCAGACCCAGCCGTTTTGCACCTATTGCATGAAGTGCCGCAACACAAGCGTCGCCAGCTGTGACGATTGGTGTGCCAGGCAATGCAGCTTTAAGGTCTGCTCTATAGGCTACCTGCTTCTCAACTGACCACAAACGCATTTCAACTGAATTTCCACACAGCACCATGTCAGGCCAGCAGCCACGCGCCTGCGGGATGGCTTCTACCATTGCTTCGGGGACTCTGTCTTGTCCGGAAATATCGAAACGATAAATCTGATTACTAATCCCGTCAGGTCGCAACATCTCAAATTCGGGTTGCATATTGGAATTCTGCTGGGGAATCATCAGTGCTAATACGCCGCGCGGGCCAAATCTATCGGGCATTTAACTCTCCTGTTTACTTTGTCTACTTTTACGCATCACTACCTTTATGTGGTAATCATTGAACTGAGCGATTATGCCTGCTAAATCGGAACAATGAGTTCGATTACGCCAGCCGCCTATTGATGCGAAAACTCTGTAAGTTCTGTCATTCACCCATCCTCAAGTATCCGGTTAACTTCTCCACCATTTTCGTATAACCTCGCTATCAGGGCAATTTATGTGACGGAATGGGAGGCACAACCATTCACAAAAGCGGACTACGAGTGATATTTTCTGCTGCATGGCTTTGTCAGAATTTTCAGTCACAAAGCCTTGCTAAATCGAAATACATCCCACTTACTTACCTTACAAAACCCTGCAGCATCTAAAAACCTGTAACCCATATTGTAGTATTTCATCACCCTCATCTCTACTCTGCAACACCCGCTTTCTCCAGCTTTTTGCACCGCATGCTTTAGCAAGACGGTAATATATTTTTCCCTGCAACCTTGTTCAAGGTAGAGATCCTCTATGTGGAATACTGGCTTTCCAAGATAGGTAGCAAATTTGTAAATGTAAGTATAGAACCCCACTGACTTGTTATTAAACATGCAAACATAAGCTCCAACAACTGGCGATTCACCGAGAAATGCTTTTTTATATTGCAATAGGTTTGCGGTAAATAGATCCGCTTGATCTTCCTCCGACGCAAGAACTTGATTCATTTCGAATAGGTCTGTCAGATTATGTTCATCAACCTTAACTATATCCATATCGTCCTTCAATTCTTACGCCCGGCTCACCTGCATACATTGTCGAGTGAAGCTGCTTGTCCAAGTTACATTGAACAATACTTTACCCTAACTTCAAATATTAATCGAAAGTGTCACCACTCAATTCAGTAGCTATCATTGACTGACGACCAGAAAACTCCAGGTACCATTCTTTTATGGCTGGCCATTTGTCAAGGTTTGGTAGGACCTGGCGAAACAATAGCCAGCTAACGGATGGACTCAGCGCTATATGACCAGTATCATCAGTGAAGGAGGGACCACTTGCAGTGCAAGGCTGTATGCGATCCGGCAGCAATCCGGGATACAGGCCGGGAAGCCAGGGTGCAATAGCAGCGCCAATCAAGGATAACGCAACCCCATACCAACTGGCATTTTGATCCCCTGTCCATTAGCCCAGTCCCAACACAACAACAAGTGGAAGCATGAAGGCACGTTGCAGCATAGTGAACAAGGCACTTGGCGCGCAGTCTCAGTGCGAATGTTGATGATCGGTAAACTCCTGTTTTTCTTTTAACGATTGTTTAATGATTTGAATTGATGAGGACAGAAACAACCCCGCCATAATTGCCGCGACGATCAAATCCGGCCATCCTGACGCAGTACCCCAGACACCAATAGCGGCAAGCAGCACTGCCACGTTCCCGATAGCGTCATTGCGTGAACATAGCCACACCGAGCGTACATTGGCGTCACCATCCTTGTAGCGGACCAATAGCAGCACACTGGCCAGATTAGCCAGGAGCGCCAGAAAACCAATAACTCCCATGATCTGTGCTTCGGGTACTCCAACATACAGAACCCGGTACATTGTCGACCCAAATACCCACAAGCCCATCAGTAATAGGCTGACCCCCTTCGCAAGGGCGGCGTTAGTTCGCACACGAATCGGTGCCCCAATCACAGCGAGCGAAATACCGTAAGTCAGCGCATCTCCCAGGAAGTCCAGTGCGTCTGCCTGAAGCGCCTGCGATTTTGCAAAGTGCGCAGCCGACATCTCGACTAAGTACATCAATGCGTTCAACGCGATGACTACCCAGAGCCGTCGTTTGTAATCGTCTGATACCCCATCGAACTTAACACCACTACCGCAGCATCCGGACATAGATCCAACCACTTGTCTTTTCAAACTGATTGTAGTTTACTAGCTCTAGTGGCTAGAGGTTCAAGGACTATTTTCTATGTTTTCTATCGGTGAGTTGTCAAAGCGGACCGAGGTCAAAGTTCCGACTATCCGCTACTACGAAGAAGTGGGTTTGCTTCCGGCAGCCGAACGCACGGAGGGCAATCAAAGGAGATATAACGAAGCAGGCCTTGAGCGCCTGAGTTTTATCAAGCACGCGCGAGAGCTTGGTTTTTCAATTGAAGCAATTGCTTCACTAATCGAGCTACAAAATCACCCCGATCAAACGTGCCAGGCAGCAAATGATATTGCGGTTGCACAGCTTGAAGATGTTCGTCAAAAAATTAGAAAGCTTCGTTCTTTGCAAAAAGAGCTCAAGCGAATTTCGGAGGGTTGCAATGGAACAGGAACATCAGCCGAATGTTATGTCCTGGCTTCATTGGCCGATCATGGTCTTTGCGACCATGAAGAGCACTAGGACTTGGCTAATTTTGACTGACCGCCTGATGCACCAATTCAAATCATGGTGAGCGGCAGGCCATTTCGATTGAAAAGGAAACGCATTAACATAGACATACAATTAAATTAGTGTTCAACAATCACTCTTCCAGATGTTTTTTCCGTCGATCATGAATTTCACGAGGTCTTGACGCTCGATAAAGCTCATCGCAAAGACTCCAGTAACGTGTACTGCAATCAATAACAAGGAAAACTCTCCCGGAATTTCGTAAATCTCCTCGAGTACCTCTGCGATATTTCCCGAAAGTGTTGTGCTTAACCAACCGGTTAAGCCTGTTAAAGCAAGCCAGGAAAGAGTATTTAATCGGACATCCATCTTAGATATTACTCGCGATCGAAAAGTAATTCCGCTGATTTAAAATTGGCTATATTGTTGAAATGGCTGTCCAGTTAGTATTTTGTGAAGAAAAGCGAGGGCGTGTTGTCCGGCAACATATCGGTTACGCCGGAAGTAGTTAAGAAAGTCGCCGGTTCCAGTTCTGTTCTTACTGGCAAGTTTTAAAGTAGCTAAGTATGGCTATTTAAGTACCGGGAATCACGGAATACCCGACTGCTGAATAGGCTCTTATCAGCTCCTCCCAACGTTGGATGTGTTAGTCCATCTAACCCGTTCCGGGTTAGATGATAAGATATTGGTTCCATATTGACCGTAGGCTAATGAGGCGTCGTCTTAGAAAAATGGTTGCCTGCTCTTATTTAATGCTAATCTGAAGATTGGAAGCCTGACAACGAACTGACGTCAAACCCAATCACAAACAATGCAGCTTCAAGCGCGCTTAAATTTGAGGCCGAATAACGACAATTGACGCAAATAGAGAACAATCCGAAATCAGTTACGTTACTGCTTCAATTAATCAGATGTTCACTAAGTACGATGGCTTCGGATGAGCAGCGTCCTACCTCTTTGTAAAGCTTTGCGATTGTGTGTTAAACAATAGTGACCTGTCTAACCTCGGTTATAAGGACATTTCAACGAGGGTTGTCGACTTTTTGTGTTTCCGTCTTATCAATAACGATCAAGAAAAATATCCAAATCGATTGCGCTGGGTTTTTGGTTGAATTCAGGGGCGAGGCCTAGAATTAGTAAATATTCCAAAGTCTCTCGTTCCGAACGATTTGTCATTGATAGAAATCGCATCTCATCCCAAAGTGGCCACCATTGTTTTTGACTGTGTGGAGAAGTCGGGGTTGTTAATCTAGACTTAACCCGGTGTCCTGTAATTCCGATATAGAGTGTGGATTCAGGGTCGTGGTACGAGTACACTGCGCCTTGGCCATCGTCGCGGATGCCACCACGCTTCAGGAAACGCTCTCTTGTGATAGGCACAGTGCGCTCGAGATACCAGTTCGCGGCTAATTCAGTTGCTTGGCGTATGGATTCACGTAAGTCTGTTGTTGAAGTTTCAGGCTCAACACATTCTACATCTTGCGGTATGAGAACTTCATGCTGCTCAGTATTTTTAGTATGATAACTGTAGAAATATGTACTTGCTTGAGCTGCGTTCATTCCGAATGCCGAGTTATAGACGGAAAGTGCTTCAGCCCGTGTTAATTGAGGGTTGTCAGGTGCGCATGCCTTGACGCACTCGGCCTTATTCATCCCTTTCTGATGGTGATTACGAAGTTGAGTAGCAAGTATTTCGAGTTGATTATTGTTTTGCATATGAGAGGTTTCTGTTCTATGTATGTCGTATTATATTTTAATGAAAGCGATTTCAGATCTACCCTAAGAGTGCTCTGTTTTGTTCGTGTGGCAACTTTTAGGTTGCGTGAATAAGCATATCCCTCCACCCTTCCACCACCATCACCATAGCTAAAGTATCAAGCTCACAATACCGAAGTAGTCCACGTGTCAATGCATCGCGCTCACTCTCATTTAGCGTAACGTTCTGAAGCATGGCATAAGCTGTCATCGCAGCCCCGCCATCGGCTATGCGATCTGCCTCAGATACCAAGCCGTTCAGTGTTTCATCGGCAGAATCAAATAATGGGGGGAGGGAAGCGTAAGGGTCTTGAATTATGTCGTTGTTCTTTACAACCCATTGTTTGTCAGTGAAATTCGAGCTCGGAATTCCATTAACACTGCCATAGTCCGATTCACCGTACTTGGCTTGAAGATAGGTTGATGATTGCAACATAGCGGGTAACAAGGCTTTTAGTGAATTTGCTCCACCGGTGTGCGGGTTGTAGTAATACTTCAAATTCAATTGGTGGAGATCAACCATATCTCGAGAACCAATCCATGATTCAGTGTTGTTACTGGTAGAGTGAGTCAGGCTTTTGATAAATGCTATCAGTGCACTTGCTTCAGTTTGGTCTGTTAGAACGTTCGATTGAAGTTGATTGATCAGCCCGTTGAGTACCGTGTTTTCGTGATTGTGGAAACGAAAGACTGTTCCATCATCTCCATCCAGTTGTTTTTTTAATGCTCTGATAAATGCTAGGCTCGGGTTAACGCCTGGGCTGGCATCAAGAAATTCGCCAATATGTTCTACCTGGCCGTTTTCATCAAGTACATGATGCGAAAATTGAAAAGCGACTGTTTCGTAGGGATGAACACCGCGAGTAAACGGTATTGCTGGCGCAATAGTTTCAAAGTCGATAAAGTGAAGTGGAAAGCGCCATTTGTCCATCTCAGATAACAACCCTTCTCGATCCAGGTAAGGTTCGTTATTGTTATCGAGTGTTTTCTCGATCTGTAGCCATTGACGTTCGGAGGGTGAAAGACTATTGTTGCTGCTTCGCTTTGGTATGTCCTCGCTGGTCAAAGTCGATAGCGCTAGCTTTTTGTTAGCCATTAACTTGTCGGCGGACCGGAGGTTCCATATGTCAAACACTGTTGGCTGTTGAAAATCTGCGTCTGTCCATTTCAGCTCTTTCTCCCAACATTCTCTGTAGCCTGATATCAACCCATTTTGGCGTTGTTCCTCTGTTGCTGTAAATTCACAAGAGTGGCAGCGCTTTCCAAGTTTCCCTTGAATGCGACTGCCCGTTTCCACATGGTGATTTAAGTGTGCAACTAGTTCGTTAAAATTTCTGTTGTCGTAGTTTCCCTGCTCTTGTATCCATTTGACCGGCTCGTCGAAATTGATGGCGCAGAGTAGTTTGGTGGCGAGGTCTTCCGTAGTGATTGATGCATCTACTTCAATGCTTCGTCTGGAATTACCGTGTTTGACGATTTTGAAACGGCTGTTCAAACCATCAGTTGCCGCTGGTTTTGTTTTATCAACAAGCATTAGATGGCTAGCAACCGTGTGATCGGGAAACGACAGTTTGAGTACGTGATGTTGGAAAGCCACATCCATAAGATACGACTCCCATTCCCCTCGTGGACCCTTGTCTTTCGCATTCATGAATGAAGCGTTACCAGGGTCAATTGACTTCGCTTTTACCTCGTACAAATCGAAGTGTTGGCCGGTCTTGACCAGAATATCTATCCGGATAAGCAGATTATCGTGTTCAATAGCCGGCTCAAAGAGAATAACGTTATCGTTTTGTAGAAGCTCACGTGTTTGTATGATTGCGTCGTCAGAATTCAACGTATGGATATTGATGCCGTTCGGATAGTATTGTTTGGCTAATTCGCCTACTTGGTAGCCACCGTCGGCAAGCGCAGCCAGAAAGCTGTCATCGGCACGTTTATCAGGGTAATGCTTAATACCGGAGTAATAGAGTTTGGTAGGGCAGTTAACGCCGACTTTGAACCGGGATTTTGTCAGTTTGCGTGGTGCCGCATTCGCGCTTGTATGCATGTCCGTGCTAGGTGGTATTGTTAATGGTGGTGGTTTCTGTGGCATTTTGGTCTTAAATAATCTATGACAATATTATCGATTTTATCTGCTGTAACTTCATTGATTAAGTATAGAATCTGGAAGTAGAGCTATAAAAAGTCTTCCTGTTCCAGGTGAAAATCTCTTTGTATAAAAAAGGTATTTTACGGAGTCATGTGCGGTAGCATGGTTCATGCGAATATGTGTGGCACATGTACATTCGAAATTAGTGTTTCTTGATTTGAGTGTCGTATAAAATAGTCCAGATACCACTATCTACCAATAAATATCTCCGCCGGGTATCGTTCAAATTGTTGTTTACGAAGCTTGAATTTTTTAATAATCGGGCTGTAGTAGCTTGCCCATTTGCGTTCGCTTCTGGTCATGTATTCTATTTTTTTCGCTGATTCACGGCTATGAATAGCTGCCCGGTATCCAATGTTATTGGCCCACTGATAAACGGTGGCGAATGCATGTAGATTCCATGTTGAACACTCATTTAAAAATTCCTTCGCAGCCTGGGTATAGCGTTGATCTTTTGAGTATTTCAGTGCCAGCTCTATAGCATCGGACTGCACTTCATCCACAAAGCACAGTTTGTTTACATCGTCGATATGAATTCTTAGCCAACCAATAGTATTTTCTGTAGCCGGATGTCGAATTTTTCGAGCCTGTTTTTTTATATCACTGGATAATTCGCGATGAGGTGGGCTGTTCTCGGAGAAGCGATGATGAATAGGAATATTTCTTAATTGCAGGACTAGTTGAGGAACATCAAACAAACGCATGGCGCCACGCCATGTGGTTAGCCGAATGTCGAAGTCTGTTTGACATTCTGCACGGCTCAGTGCCTCTACAGTGGCCGTATTGTTTTCCAGTATCCCCAGGAGTTGTGCCTGGTGACGTGTGCTGGTTGCGGGGTAGTGTTTTTTCAGGTCACGCCAGGCAATGGAGCTCTGGTTATTTTTTTGTAGATCTTTTGCGATCACCTGACACTGCTGAGCGAACTCAGTTGTGAACTCGGGTTTTACTCCCCGGTACAGCTCGGCTAAAGAGATCTTTCGTTGTGCTATTAGTGCCTTTTGGTGCTCCTGTTCTACGTGGAGGGCTGGTACAAGTGTTCCCATCACGTACAGTGAGCAGTGGCTATGCAATTCATCCAGCACTGAATCAGACAGGTATGGCCAAAAAAAGGTGAGAGCACTGTTCAGGTTCTTCACAGGATTTCTGCCGGAGAGAAGTCCATCCGCCGGGATCTGTAGCGGTGGGGTTGAACTCTTTCCCGGAGCCACTTGTTGTCGATCGCAAATCAGCCCGGTTAACGAGTCTGTTAGTCGTACAAGCTGAAGCACCGTGCCCTGCAAGGGGTAGCGTGAGCGTCGTCCGCAGTAGTAGCTGCCCGTAAAAACAGTCTCCATACTCTCATTGGTAAAATTGTCGAAAGCTGCAAGTGCTTCTTCCGGCGGTAGTCGATGTTTTTGAGTGGATTTTTCGGCGATCTTTAGCGCTTTGAGTATATCTTTGCGCTCGGGGTTTAGAATCACACATTTGGCAGCCTGAATTGCTTTCAAGTCAGCCTTTGTTAGTTCTGGACGGGTATACATATTTTTCGAACTTCCTTGATATATCGTGCCGGCGAACTACGATTGTCCTTTGCCTGATTAAGGTAGCGGCGGGTGGATAAGCAAAATTAAAGGTCGAGCCTTCCTGCGGTACTGGTTTTCTGGAAAGTGTGAAATCAGCAAGGAAATACCTACTGTTGAACTAACCTGAGTATCAATGCCTGTTTAAGCATAGGAAGCTTGAAAATGACCGTTAACGTTTGCTTGAAACTAAAAATTATCCGGTCGCAGGACAAACGTGGTACGGTTGCCCGCGAGGTCGGCTACAGTGCTTGGTTAGCGGTTTTTGTGAGCTCTAACAGCTAAAAAACTGATCGATTAGTCAGGCTGTTCATCAGTAAGGCGCGTTCGACATCAATCGTACGGAATCGGGCCATTTGACAGCCGGTTGAATCCCGCCAGCCTACCGCGTGTTTATTGATAGTGCTTTTTATTTTGCCTAACAGATCACAGTAGACTGAAAATCGAGCTGCCGCTTCTTTTAGTGTTTCAGTTGGCGGGCGGGTTAGTGCGTTTTCGATTGTGTGTTCTTCCAGGAGGCTGGCATGGTTGTTTGCCAGGTGGGCTGTTATCCGATCGTCAAAAATTCCGACTTTCTCCGGGTCAATAAAGGCTAAAAATGTAGAGCATAGTGATAGTCTTCCGTGAAGTAATTTACTTACCGTAATTAGCGCTTGTGAGTATGACCTTCGATCCAGGTCGACAACACTATCTTTGACAAGGCGAGCAATTGCCGCTGGTTTCATGTTTGCGATAGTCGGCGCTAATCGGCGATGAGAAACTATTGCAGCAGTGTTCTGACTATGTTGCGACTGGGCGTGTGATGAATACTCTGCCCAGTAGGCTACGCTGTAGAGTCCCAGCAGTACTTCCTGATTGTCGTCTGAGCGTAGTAGGTGGTGATGGTGAGTGTCTAGCTCTAATGTAGTGCTGAATTTATGTTCGCGGTAGGGGTGTTGCCGTGTTTCAGGTTGTGGTCCTTTGAATATCAGGCCAACTGGTGGTGCATTGTATTTGGTTCTTCCATTTATAAAAGTCTCTGTCATATATTGTTTTTTCCTTTTTTGTATTAGCTATTGCCGGGCTGCTCCTGTTTGGTTTCATTATTGTGAATAACGGAAGCGAGCAAATTTTTAAATAATGCGGGTAACCCGGGCTTTGTTGGATATACGGGTTAATACAGCAATTCATATGGTACATTTTTCCTTTGCTTGAGTCTGTTATTTACTCCACATACAAGACTATTGTTGTCGCGATGAAGCCTCTACAAATCGACAAAGACCATTGGCCCACTTGATCTGCTCAGGCGTTTTGCATTCATCCGTAACTAAATCCCGGTTACTAAAAACTATCACACTGCACTTGGCACGACTGGTGGCCACATAGAACCGATTAGGGCTGAACAAAAAAGACATGCCTCGAGGCGCATCTGCGACGGATGAGCTTGTCATGGAATACATGACAATCGGGGCTTGTCGGCCCTGAAATTTATCTACTGTGCCAATATTGGCGATTTCTGGCAGAACACGCTTTAGCAGACCTACCTGAGCGTTATAGGGGGCCACAATAAGAATATGCTCCGGGAGGAGTTGATTAGAATTACCACTACTATCAACCCAGTGATGCGGAGTTTTAAGCAGAGTGTTAGTGAGCTGCTTGATAGCCAAAGCTTTTTTCTCACAACTGCTCTGATTGCCGGAGTGTCGTACCGCTTTATAGATCATTTGGTGATTAACAATTGATGAACTGCCGTTAACAACTTGCTTTGTGAGATTCTGTTCTGCATGTAGCCGCCTTTCGTAGTACTGGTTTGTATCTAATCCCCTTAAACTGAAAGTGGACGCTTATGGTATAAGAATTGCTGTTTGACAGCGCGAATAATTCCTTGTTTATAACTTTTCCAGTTCGATTGATTTAGACAGAAAAGTGGTTTCAAAACGATATTCCGGCCCATTCGGCCCATTCTTAACGAACTCTCTTTCAATCATCCCGTAGCCGCGATATATAGCTATCGCGGGATCATTGTCTGCATCGACAGCAAGCATCAACTTGTTGACATTAGGCCATTGTTCTTTCAGCTTCTGAATCGCAAGTTCGAAAGCCTTATGCCCAAATCCCTGTCTCTGCCAAGCAGTTGAGATTTTCAAACCGTGTATTGTCGCTGAATCGGAACATGCCCAGGCTGGCGAAAGCGGAGGGCGCTTAAAGAGTGTCATGCCAATAAGACGACTGTCCAAGACAAAACAAAGCCCAAGTATCTGCTCGATTTCACCTCTTTGCCAGGCTTCAATTGACTCGGAAAAAGACCCACCCTTGACCTCTTGCCATTCAGAGATATCCAAACTACTGAGAGCACTTAATTCTGAATCCGTAAGTGCCTTCAAATTGCGAATTTCCAGGGTTTCTGAGTGATGCGCATCCATAATCGATTAATACACCGTATGGTATTGGCCGTTTTCAGCCGTACAGTCTGTCTTCTGGCCTTTGGTAGTGGCCGGTCTGAACCACAGAAGCCAGGCTGTATCTGCAGTGATTCCTCTTTTACCTCTTACCAGTGCATTAATTCTTTGATTTGGCACGCCTGGATGACGTGCAAGATCAGCCTGATTAATCACAAGTGGCTCTAGAAATTCGTATTGAAGCATTTCTCCTGGATGTGTTGCGGTTCGTTTCTTCGATAACATTATGTTTATTGCTCATTCAACTTTTAATCGCGTAATCGAAAAGTAATTCCGCTGATTTAAAATTGGCTATGTAGTTAAAATGGCCGTCCGGTTAGTACTGCCGCTACAATGGCGTCGCGAGTGATTTCATTTTCTCAATGGCTGTTGTCGGACTACTGATTACCGGGATGTCAGTGACAGTTTGTGCCTCACTCTCCGCTGTTGCCATTGAGAAGTGCGCAAGCAAGATTGCGTCAGCATTGTTCACCGATGAAATCGTACTTGAGATTATCTCGTTATGTTTTTTGATGTCACCCTGCTCTACTGCCTGTCTTGCGCCTTCAGCATAGACAGATTGAATTCTTGCAGAGGATTGACAACGTTTGGCTTCTTCACGAAATTCCTGTTCCATGCCAGCCACGGATGGCGGGAACGTATAGACCATTGTAAGTCGATCGCCCATAGATATGGCTCTCTCAAACATTGCTTCATTAGGTCTTAAAACAGGTACAGAAGTTGACATAGCAGCCTTTTCGATAGCTTCCCCAAATGCCGAACAGGTAAAAAGTACCCCATCCGACCCTATACCTTCAGCATGACGGCATAATGCAATAATTCGATCTGATAACGATTCCGTCAGATGCTCATCTTTGCGCCGATCAATAGCCAATGATTCATCCAGTATTGATATGTGCTCGGCCTCTTGCCATAGCGTATCAAAAGCACCAATGATCGGGTCAATGGCGAGTCTGGTGGCGTGAATCAGAGCGATACGGGGAGCGTCAGTCATTGTAAGTTCAGAGTATTTAATCGGACATCCATCTTAGATATTACTCATAATCGAAAAATAATCCCACTGATTTAAAATTGGCTATATTGTTGAAATGGCTGTCCAGTTAGTACTAGTACCGGTCTAAGCCGCCAGGTGAATATTCTAGACAGAATCTACTCATAATCTAAGACGGCGCAAACGATGATCTCACTTTAGCCGCCCAAACACCATCGACTTCAACGATAACCCAAAGGGATCTGAAACTGAGAATTTGCGTGCCGTTTGAATCGTAGCGACAAACCTTAACATCCATGTGGACTTTGCTTGAAGAAGAATCCACCACCTTAATATCTTCAAATGTTGAACGCTGCCAATTTGAACCCGCCCGCTCCAGGAAGTCTTTGAAATAGTGATCGGCCGTTTCCCATGTTTTCCAGCTTGCACCGCTTAATCGGTGATGAGGAAAATGCAGGGTCTTAGCGATTGCAAGGGCATCGCGACTATTCAATGCATCGATATGGGCATCCATCACCAGATAGGCTTGCTGTATGGCGTTTTCACTCACTTGCGGCAAAGGCTCTTTGGTAACTTCGTCGCTCCGGACACAGCATTAAAATCCATAGAGTTGCTCCGGGTTGTCAACGAGAATCCGATTTCTCAAGGTTGTATCGGGTACCCACTTTGACAGCAAATTAAGTAATTGCGTATCGTTCGGCATCGCGTGTGGGATCTGCGGGTGTGGCCAATCGCTGCCCCAAACCAGCCGATCTGGATTCGTACGGACTAAGGCATCGACGATATCATCAACATCAGAATAATCCGGGTGATAACCGTCCGTTACCCGATAGGCTCCCGACAACTTCACCCAGGCGAGTCCATCTCCGAGTAGTCGTAACAATTGCTGAAAACCTGGATCCTTGACACTTTTTTGAGAGGCCATGTGCCCCATGTGATCGAACACAACGGGAACCTTGAGCGATCGTACGGTTTTCTCAAGCTCGGGAAATGTAGAAACATCAGCCAGAATCTGCAAGTGCCAGTCAACCTCGGAAATTTTTCGAGACAATGCTCGCAAGTTGATTGGCGCGGCGTTACTTTGAAAAAGCAAATTTACGCGACAACCCACAACACCGGCCTCGGATAGCTCGGTCAACTCTGTAAAGGATACACGATCCTCGACTACTGCAATAGCTTTGGTCGCACTTGTCGACGTAACCGCTGACAGCGTTGTTCGATTATCGGTACCGTAGACACTCGGTTGCACCACAATGGATCGGGTAATACCAAGCGCGCCATGCAGGTTTACTAAATCTTTGAGTGGTGAGACAGGCGCTGTATAGGTTCTTGGAAAAACCTGCGGTGAAGGCTCATCAAAAATATGAAAGTGACAATCGCACGATTTATCGGGTAGAACAAAATCGGGCACGTTCACAATGCTGTCTGGCCCACGACAAAGCGGCGGGACAGTGCTCTCATCATTTCCGGAAATGCAATCTTTAACCAACCCTATACCCACCAGTAGTAGTATGTGTATCTAACAAACCCCAAATTCACACTAGTGATTATGAGGGGTCAAGTCAGTTTTACAAAGTATCGAATGCAAAAGCAACCACTGTGTAGGTAACACGCTTTAGCTTGAAATTGATGCATCTGCGATATTTGAATAGTGTAAAACTAACCTGACCCCTTAATATACACTTACGAACTGTCACATTACCGTATTCACGGACCCGGCCTGATAGCACTTCTACCTTTAGATGCGTTTTTGGGCTGCTTGCCTGGATGGATTCATTTAGAATTTTTTAATCGGAGAAGTAAGTAAGTGCGTATCCAGGTTATTCTGATTCCGTTCCGATCATGTTTCGTGATCGAGCCCCAAATCGTTTTCGATACTCACCTGCTGTTTGACCAATGGTATTTCGAAATACCCGGCTGAAAGCAGATGTGTCTTGATAACCTACTTTGTAGCTAATCTCGCTGACCGACAGACGCGAGTGCTCTAATAAGCCACGAGCTTTCTCGATCCGCAGTTGTTGGAGATAAGCAATAGGCGTAAACCCGGTCGCAGCTGCGAAACGTCTCAAGAATGTTCTTCCCGAAAGGGATGCTACTGTGGCCATCTTGTTAACGTTAATCTCGGAGTCTACACAACCCTCCAACCAATGTTGTAGTTTAAGTATATTTTTATCGCTGTGATTTAATTTGGGTCTAAAAGTCCGATAGCTTCGTTGTTCCCGTCCATTCGGATCGACAAGCAAGTGACGGGCTGTATCAGAAGCTACTTTCGGTCCGAGCCATCGATCAACAATGTATAGACCCAGATCTAACCATGCCATAAGCCCTCCAGCGGTGACGACGTCATTATCATCCACCAGTATCTGTCCGGCATTGAGCTGGATCTCTGGGAAGGTAGCTTGAAACTCTTCTGCAACTGCCCAGTGAGTTGTCGCCGGCCTTCCCTGCAAGAGCCCACTGTACGCAAGCCAATACGCCCCGATACAGACTGAACTCATCATCGCACCAGTTGCGTGTTGCGAACGCAGCCAATCATGGATGGTTTCTTCTTCTTCGCCACGAGACCCCTCGATACTGGGTGGCAGAATTACCACCTCAAAGTTCCCTGCGGTTGAGTCCATCATCATCTGCTTAGAGACTTCACTTACTTTCAACTGAGAGCCTTCGTACTGATTACTATGACCATTGGCAATATGGAACAAGTCTCGTAGACCGAGAACGGCAGACATTTGCGCTTCTGGGTAGACGACAATTGCGATGGAATGCAGTTTAATGGCTTGTGGCATTTGGCAGTTATAGCACGTGCAATGTCATTTTCGCCACTTTTCGAAATGGTCGAACAGGGCGAAAATATTGATCCTGTTGATTAAATGAGAAGTACGATATGTCGGATACCGCCCTTATCCTGATTGATATACAGAATGACTATTTCAAAGACGGCAGATGGCCGGTCGAAAATATGTTGGAGGTATCAGCAAACGCAGCGCGTCTATTGCAGCACGCTCGCAATAAGGCCCATAGTGTGATTCATATTCGTCATGAAAACCCGTCGGTTGACGCTCCATTTTTTCGACCAGGGACACAGGGGGCTGTAATTCATAGTTCCGTTTCCCCTGAAAATAATGAACCAGTAATTCTAAAGCACAGGCCCAATAGTTTTCTTGGTACCGATCTGCGCCAGCAACTGGATGATAGAAGTACAAAGAACATCGTTATCTGCGGCGCGATGAGCCAGATGTGTGTCGACTCTACAGCTCGTACTGCCGTCGATTTTGGCTATGCGGTTACCATTATAGAAAATGCATGTGGGGCAAAGGAACAAACGTTCGACGGGCGAGAGCTTTCAGCAGCGCAAGTGCATGCAGCCTTCATGGCACCGCTTGC
>CAZNOB010000084.1:0-21284 GCA_964574535.1 uncultured Granulosicoccaceae bacterium
GCAGGGCTGGCAGACCACCAGCGGATGCCCCGATGCCCACGACATGGCTTGGCTTATCATCTATCGGTGGCGGATTTTGTTGCGTGGCGAATGGCTCGGAATTGCTGCCCCCAACGGCACTCTGATGTCCGTCACCGGGAGGTGCGCCCGGGATCTCCTTGCCCGCGCCGCCCACAACAGTAGGAGAAGCGATCGTCCGCGCTTGCTTCCTGGCGTCCTCAAGAGTGTCTGTATCATCATTCATTATGACTTCCTGCGTATTTGCACATCGCCTTCATAACTCTCCACCATGACTGGCTACAGACCGCGTATAACAGCTTCCACCGCCTAATGCAACTCTACATCAGCCATACGCCTTCCCAAACCATTACCATCGTGCATTAATAGTAGTGCTATTACACGGTCGAGCATTTAATTATCCAGCTTTAGAGAATCTACGCTGCAACGCCCCACATGGTTTGTCATACAGCAGGAAACCAGCATTTTAATTATCAATTAGTTCAGTGAAATATTGGAACAGTTGAACAATCGCGATAAAATCTGCTATAAATTGCCATGCGAAGAATCGTCAGAATAGCCTAAAATGTCGCTTCGCGGCGAGTCAGTCTTTTTCGGGTGTTGCATTAATCGTGGTGCCTCTCTGATTGGTCCTCCAGCAGAAAGTTCATTCAACGCATCGACGGTCGGTCACCAGAATCCGAAACACTACCGCTTTCTGTAACAAAAGACATTTGAGCAGTTAATCCGGAAACTCACGAAAGAACGCCGATCCGCAGTAAGTCCGTTAAACAGAAGAAAGACGCACAGCTTTTGCACAACCCTTTCGCTCTTACCCTACCCGCGTTGAATCTGTTTCGAGAGTAATGTTGAAAGAGGGTCGGACTACAGACATAGAACAACCTGATAGCTGCGCGACAACGCACTGCTCGCCGAGACTTGATCTTTCATCTAACGAATGCATAAGTGCCGGATGCTTTAGTGTAGAGATATTTCGGCAACCTACAAATCCTTACAGTAAGTACGATAAACACCGCAAAGCGTTTGCTTTTGATCTACCCGCGTTTAATCAGTACTGAGAGTGAACCTGGACGTGGGTCGGCGCGCCATGTATAGCGCAAAGAGCGCTGTCAGTCATGGATGGCTGCAAGCGCTACCCACTTCCACGATCACTCTCCTAAATGCCGGAGGCACCCGAAGGGCTGAATTGTCGCAAAAGACTTTTTGCTTGCATTTTTGATCTTCAAAAAATGACCGCCCCCGGCAAGGATGTCACCACACCGCTCGCCGGGGCGAATTCTCCTAGGTGCAATTGGCGATACTATCCTCAGCCTTGCTGGTGGCTAATACTGTAGCTCTGGCAGGCGTCCAGGCCTTAGTGCTTGCAGCCTGCTGCCGAATCAACGTAATAAAGTCTGCTGGCGCAATTGCCGGACTCATAAGGAAACCCTGCCACTGATCACACCCAATATCGCGAAGGTAGCTTAACTGCGCATCCTGCTCTACACCTTCAGCAGTGACGCGAATACCAAGCGCGTGTGCCAGTTCTACCACGCTGTTAACGACGGTTCTGGAGGCATGGTTATCCTGAACATTTCTGATAAAGCTGCCATCTAATTTTATTTCATCGAGCGCAAAGCGATGCAGATAGGCTAACGATGAGTACCCGGTGCCAAAGTCATCCAGTGCCACGCGATAACCACGTCCGCGCAACCAGTCGATGCCACTGTGCCCCGCTGCCGGATCAGATATTAGCGTACGCTCTGTAATTTCAAATAGAAATCTATTGGCAGGCAATGATTCCGACCTGATTATTTGATCGATCGCCGCAAGTATTTCCAAATCCTGAATCTGTGTGGCCGCAAGATTTACAGAAACTGGCAGGGTATTTTGCGTCTTGCTTGCCTGTGGATAAATACTGAGTGTATTTCGAATATCTTTGCATATTCTCTTAATTAGCCAAATAGTAAGCTCGCCCATCGAGCAGTTTGACTCCAGCAATGGTACAAAAGACGAAGGCCCAATAAGCCCTTCGCGCTGATGGCGCCATCGCACCAGTGCCTCGCAGGAAACTATACGTCCGCTTACAGTCTCAACCTGCGGTTGATATTCAACAAACAATTCGTCATTCGTTATTGCTCTGCACACTTCCCGAATCAATATATCCGTGCGCTGCAACGAACGCGTTTGTGTGGCATTTTTTGCATAGTCTCCGTAGAAAACATGGCAATTTTTACCAGCGTTCTTGGCAGCGTACATGGCCTCATCAGCGCGTCGCAGCAGATCATTGACTATACGGTCGGTGCCGCGTCGATCATCTATCAGTTTATGATGCATCGCAATTCCGATGCTGGCAGAGACCTCGGTATCGATCCCCTTGATTGAAAGTTTGTTCTGCAACATAACGTTTAGATTAGAAGCAAAGTGCTTCACCTCCTCGATACGTTTTACGTCAGTCAACAAAACAGTGAACTCATCGCCACCCAGCCTTGCAACGCTCTTCGCGCGTGAGCCCGCCTCACTGATTATATTAGCCATCTTTTTAAGCAATTGATCACCTGCATCATGACCGTATATATCATTAACCTTTTTAAATCCATCCAGATCAATAAACAACACGGCAAGTATGCTTCGATGCGCAATCCGCGCTCGAACGCTATCAGTAAGCATTTCTTCGAAAAAACGCCGGTTCGGCAAGCCGGTTAGCGAATCGTAGTTAGCGAGTCTTAGACTTATGTCAGCGGATTGTTTGCGCTGATCTATATCATCGAAAGTCAGGACGTAGTTGTACAAATTTTCATGTCCGTCAGCTTCGCTTAGCCTGCTCACTGCGGTGTCAGAGTTCGTCGCAATAACGCGTCGCCCAATCAACCTGACCCAAAGCAAGTCCCCTAATGGTGAAACCAGCCTGCACTCACACTCCAGGCGCTCACCGTTTTCCCAATCAGCATCAGTTAACGTGCTGGCCAGCCGCTGAGATTCCTCAATTGGCAGTATAGTCAGCCAGCCTCTGCCTTGCGCTTCATTCCGGGGCAGATGAGTCATTTCGAAAAAAGCAGTATTCGCGGCAAGAAAATCGAATGACTCGGACAACAGCAACAAGCCGTGTGGTGAGTAATTAGCAAGACCCAGAAGACGTCCGGAGTCCACCGGTGATTTGTCATCGGATGAAGAATAGCCAGGTGCGTGGTCATCAACTGAACTGGTCGCAGGGTTAACAGTTGAGGCAACAGAAGTGATACGGACTTGCAAAATTGAACTATCAGAAAATCGCAGTGAATCCGTGGATAATCTAACCGCTAAATTGCTGTCCTTAATAACTGCATTACAATGGGATATCCTCTGCCTTAACAACAAATTCACCGGCTCGACGTCAAGAAACCGTTCTTCAAAAAGAACACTTGCAGAATCGCATAATCCCAGATAAGCATCAGCAACTTTATTTGATGCCAGTAATTTGCCACTGTCGTCCACAAGCGCGTAACCGGTCTGTCTCATTGGTGAACCATTCCTTTTTACAGCACGACGCACTGTGTGAGTCAAGAAGCTGTCAGCCAAATCAGGCTTCGCATCATAACTAAAGAGTAACTATAGATTGGCTAAAGAGTATAGAAGCAATCATCCACTTGGCCAGAAACTATTCCCGACTCTGTAATTTTTGTTGTTTTGGCGCGCCTTTGAGGAATCCGAGGTTTTGGCGTGATTTAACCAGGCTACAAGCCTTATTGTTGTCACAGGTAAAAAAGATCCTCCCGACGCGTATCAGCTATTCATCCCGACCAACAGTCGAATCATCGTATCTACAGCCCGGAAAGGCTGTTCTACAAAATTCTGCTTTTAATTCTGGTACGTGCGCGCAATATAAGTCGCACTCCTTCTTTTGATACTTCCACCCGCTATCTCACTTTCATTTCGTTACGATAGGTGCCTGGCTTGTGACTCTCGGTTTGTGTCTCTTCACATGAAAGCTGCATGGGCCTAACGACTTAGGTTTCATTTGACTCGCACATGTATTAAGCCTTTCAGTTGCTGTATTTTTAACAGCAACATTCCAGTTACTACCATCACCATCTTTAGAAATTACACCGAAGTCGAAATCTCGAGTGTAGGCAAAACTCTGTACCGAAGCAGTGAAATATCGGCCAGGTCCTAGTTGTCCGGGAAACCTGGGAGTCCGATCACGAGAAGTCCCACTACCGCCAAAAATAAACTGCGTCGGCAGCCCCTTCAAAGTAATCTCCTCAAACAAGTGAATGTGCCCGGCAAAAATCATCTCTACATGTGCTTCCAGTTCCTCAGATTTGGCTGCATCCCAAGCATGCGCTAAAGACCTGGTAAGCCAGCCATAACTGGAAGTACCCCATACCGGGTGATGCAACAGAATCCACGACGGGCCAGTAATTGATCGATTTATAAAATCAAACTGCGGTTTAAAATCACTGTGGTTATCACCTCGATCCCTCGATGATATACCGGATGAGTCTATTACCCATACTCCACGATCCTTAAGTTTTACTTCATATGGTGACGTATATGCTTTACAAGTATGCGAGTTTTTGCCAGCCCAAAGATCATAACCGGGGATGGGGAAATTACCTGGCTTAGGCGGTTCGATGATTTCATCCAGCGGTCGAGGGTCCAGCAATAAAAACCAGCCACGCCAGGCTCTGGATTTTCTGTTTTCTTCGGTTTTACAAGTTTCATGATTGCCCCGGGCAAAGATCCAGGGTGCTTTACTAAGTAACTTCTTCTCGCCAGCTACTTTAAAAAAATCAAGCTCCCAACTAAGCCAGCAGTCGCCATCCTGAACTTGTAGCTTACAGCCAGTTTGCGAAAAACCCTCTCGATAATGATAATCCCCCACATGAAGTAGTAACTCCGCTGACTCCTTCGCTGCTGCCTCTGCTATGGCCGGAAACTGCCAGGTACTTCTGGGGCTGTCACAATGCTGCGAACCACGGCAACCTGTATCACCCAGAACGACCACATCAGCTAAAGAATTATGCAGACTGCCAAGAGAGATCGTTTTCTGGCCGGCTATTGTGACCTTCATAATATTATTCGGAATCGTAAATTCACACACTGTGATATCCGTAAATGCTGTTGGCATCCCGATCTGCTTTGAAACACGAGACTTCATCGTTACAGGCGCTTTCTGATTATGCAAATTAATTGACGGACAATCATCAAAACTACCATCAGTTGTTACAGATCGAGCGACAGCCCCGTTAGGGCCCAAAACAACCCAACCGTACTTCGCAGAGATTGACTTCGGTTGTGTAGTGACGGATTGAGCAGGTTGAATTCCGGCCTCTGACGCATTACTAATATTATACAAAGCACCTAAAACGGAAATAACGAACATCAAGATATAACGGCGACCAGACCAACTTTTCGCAAAAAAACGCGGCCAATAATTCGGCGCCCCTGATTTTACTCGTTGACTGTTAGTCAACCCTGATTGATTAACATTTGGTTCCAACCAAATAAACATCACACCTCTCCCTATAGAATCTCACACCAGGTTTTCAAAGACGCTTACGTCATCCACACTGAATTACAAACATTATATCGGTGCATTTCCTTTTCATTTGATCGGAATTACCCAAGTCTCCTGGTAATAATACCAACCTCCCCGGGTGACATGAATCTGCACATGCACTTGCACTTGCACGCCCACCGCTAACAACCTTCAAAAACCCAAATCACTTTTTACAATGAATCTGCTTATCACCCGATCAAAAATTAGCAGTAGTTATGAGAGGAAATTTTTTGTTGATAACGAATAGTGACATTTTCCTTCCGGAATAATGCAAGCCAGGCGCTTAGCGCTTACTTTTCATCACCCACTTAACCAGGACAATATTCTTACCGGGAGGGGCTTAACACTGAAAGTCTATTGAGTGACCTCAGTTGTACTTTGTTTTCAGTTCTCAACATTGGTATTCACTGATATATTTAGAAACACTTGGTGAACACGGTGCATCGAGAACCATGTGGACTCGATTTATCTGACTCCCGTTATATACCGAATGTGGATCACTTAGCCGAAGGTACCAACACTCACCCTCGGCCATATGTACGCGCTCACCGCTCAAGACGAATTCCACGTCACTGGATGTACGGATAGGTATGTGCAGCCTAATCGTCCCTTCTTCCAATGACAAATCCAGATCTCTATGCTCCTTAATTCGAGATCCCGGGGATAGTGCCATCAAGCGTACTGCATAGAGTTCGAACGGGAAGGTAGCAAGCACTTTTTGAAAGTACAGACACTCTTTTAGGAAAGGGGTATCTTCGAACTCTTCGCAAGTGGGATCGGAATAAGCCATCATCACAGGATGGGCGGCACCACTTGGCCCTCGTAGCGGCAGAATGTCCCAGTCTCCCTCGTAGTTTTGGGTGACGAAATGTCGAATCCAGTCTGATCGCTCAATTCGCTCCAGATCGCCGAGCAACAGCGAGGGAGAAAAGTCAACTTTTAGACGAAATCTGTCCGATACTCTCATTGTAGATCTCGCACGGTGAGAATAGATCAACCTTACATCAATCTTTCACCGACTACATGTAGTTATTTAGAGTGACTAAACGCCCACATGGAGTCGGTAAAATCTCACTAGTCTCAGTGATTCTCGCTACGCCCCCGTTTCTGGACGGGCAATAACTACCGCCAAATAACCATTCAAATTTCCCATCAAACAATACGCGAGTATCCCCTGGCTAAGCATTTATACGCCTGCTCTAAACACCGCAGAATGTAGTCATAGTACTTCTGGCCATGGTAAATGCACTGACAACTTCGCCCTCGGTTCATCACGTCTTGGTTAAGTAACGACATTTGTTGCCTGAAATAATTTTTCCCACTGCGACGTATCACCTGTCCGGGCGAAAATACTGGTAGGATTTTCTCTCGGAACTTGTTAGATTTGTAAGTTTACCTGTCCTGCACGCTGGGTTTATGTTCTCCAGGCTTCAACTGGTTGTTCCCTGTTCGCTGTAAGTAGTCGATTTTGAGGAGATCCGAACAAGATGATTAGTCTGGAAGTTTGGCTGACCGAACTGGGATTGGGTAAATACATCGAGGTGTTCAAAGAACTCGAGGTTGACATGGAGGTCATGGCAGATCTCACTGAAACTGACCTCGAAAAGATCAATATCCCTCTGGGCGCTCGCAAAAAGCTGATAAAAGCCATCTCCTCCCTCGCAGACGGTTCTGGTTCCGTAGAGCCCTCCCCTCGCCCACAACCAGAGGCCGCGCCCGAGCGACGTCAGCTCACTGTCATGTTCTGTGATCTCGTGGGTTCAACTTCTCTATCAGAGAAACTTGATCCGGAAGATTTAAGCGAAGTACTCAACAGTTTCCGTCTAACCTGTGAAAGGGTGATCAATCGATACGCTGGTAACACGGCGCGGTACATGGGCGACGGGCTACTGGTGTATTTTGGCTATCCGCGTGTACATGAAGATGACGCTGAACGCGCGATCAGAGCCGGTCTGGAAATGATTGAGGCGATTACAAACCTCAGCGCGCTCGGTCAGCCGTTATCGATCAGGGTGGGAATTGCCACCGGCAGTGTAGTGGTCGGGCAAGTCATTGGTGAAGGGCGTTCACTCGAGCACGCCATCTATGGTGAAACACCAAACCTGGCAGCACGACTTCAGTCTCGTTCAGAACCCAATACTGTCGTCATCAGTGATCAAACCTGGCAATTAGCAGGAGCTATGTTTGATTGCAAGGATTTGGGTCGAGCCAGCTTAAAAGGTTTTTCCGAACCGGTACAACTATGGCAACCCACTGCACTCAGGGCGATAGAGAGCAGATTCGAAGCGAGCCTTGCTCGCGTGGCGTCATCGGAATTCATCGGTCGCCGTGACGAACTCGAATCGATGATAGATCTCTGGCGTGTTTCGGCGGACAGCAGTGGTCACCTGGTGACATTGACGGCCGAGGCCGGTATGGGTAAATCCCGATTGATCCACGAGTTTCGAAACACCATTGGTGCCGAGCCTCATGCGGTCGTACGCTGCTATTGCACGCCTTATCACCAGAATAGTGCGCTTTATCCAATTATTACGCACCTGGAACGAGCTGCCGGATTTGAACGCAGCGACAACGCAGATGTGAAACTCAATAAATTACAAAGTCTGCTGAACTTCAGTGGTCGCGATGCCGATTTTACCCTTGCTCTGTTCGCCTCACTGCTTGTCATTCCATTGCAGGATGAGTACCCGGACATTAAGCTTTCTCCCGCTGTACAAAGAGAAAAAACCATAGAAGCACTGGTAGACCAGTTTTTAACGCTGTCTCTGCAGCAGCCGGTACTCGTAATATTCGAAGACCTGCACTGGATTGACCCCACCTCACTGGATCTGTTACTCAGGGTGATCCCCCGCATCGCCGATAACCGTATTATGCTGTTGACGACCACCCGGCCCGAGTACCATCCGCCGTGGGAGGACGTACCGCACAGCACATCTATCAACCTCGATCGACTGAACAAACATTCGGTTGAACAGCTTGTGCTGGCGGTAAGCCAGGGCAAACCGTTACCTGATCAGCTTGTCGACTCGATCGTCGCCAAGTCCGATGGCACTCCCTTGTTTGTAGAGGAACTCACCAAGGCCGTCCTGACCGGGGACTACCTGGTTGATACAGGCGTCCGCTACGAACTCAATCGGATCCTCCCGCCGCTGGCCGTGCCAAACACGCTGAAGGATTCATTGATGGCGAGACTAAATCATGCAACGTCGGTCCGTGAAACCGCTCAAATTGGCGCGGTGATAGGACGAAGTTTCCATTACGATTTACTGGCTACCGTCTCACCACTGCCCGAAACAGCACTTCAGCAATCGCTGCTGGAGCTTCTGGAAGCAGATCTGCTGTCTGCGCACGGTATTCCGCCGCAAATCTCTTACACGTTCAAACATGCACTGGTTCAGGATGCCAGCTACGACAGTCTGCTGCGCACAGCTCGCCTGTCGCTGCACAAGCGGATTGCGAACCAGCTGGAAACTAACTTTCCCGAAATTGCCGCGAATGAACCAGAACTACTCGCACACCATTATACAAGTGCAGATTTAACAGACAACGCAGTATCTTACTGGTACAAGGCCGGACAATACGCCGTCGGCCGATCAAACTACCAGGAGTCCGTTAATCACTGCAGGAGGGGCCTGCAGTTACTCGAATCCTGTCCTCCAACAACTGAAAGAAATGAACAAGAGCTGCGGCTAAGGGCTATTCTGGGTGTTGCTCTGGTGGCTACCATGGGCTATGCAGCGGACGAAATTTCCGAGAACTATGCGCGCTCGCGCGACGTCTGTAACCTGATTGGTGAAACACCAGCACTGGTTCCAACACTCTACGGACTCTGGGTATTTCATCTGCTTAGAGGCCATCGTGACGAGACGTTTGAGTTGGCCAATCAGCTATACCAGTATGCGTCTGACACCACCCTGCCCCTGGTAACCAACTCGGCGCTCGCCATATCGTCATTCTACGCGGGCGACCGACTTGAAGCAGCCACACTCCTGACTGCATCAATGAGCCGGTTTGACGAGAAAGATCACACCGCGATGGCGTTGACTTATGGTGATGACGCAGACCTGTTACCCGCTCTCTACGGCTACTGGAATCAATGGCTCTGCGGCTACCCGGAACAGGCACTTGAATCACTGCGTAAAACCGATGAGCAGATCGAGCGGATCGGTACACCGTATCTGGTCGCGACCGGTATGCTTTTTCATATGATCCTGAAACACGAGCTTGGCGACATTGAAGGTGTCGCAGAATCCGCTGGGCGCTTTGAACAACACTCAACCGAACAGGGCTTTCCTTTTTTCGTCGCTCTGTCGAACATTGGATCGGCGTGGTCACGGGTACAAAAGACTCACGATCAAAGCGACATAGAAGCGATAAAACAGGGCGTTGCCAACTTTCGATTAACCGGTGCCAGACTACCGGTATCCTACTGGATGCACTACCTGGTGCAGGCGCAACTGGAATGCGGTGATATCAATTCCGGACTGGAGACGGTAGCAGAAGCATTACAACTATCCAACGACTCACTGGACGACTTCTACAAACCAGAGCTACTTCGGCTTAAAGGTGAGCTGCTGTTACGACAGTCAAACACTGAAGACGCTGAACAATTTTTTAATCAGGCGTTGTCGTTGACAAGGCAGACACATTCCAAAATGCTTGAACTACGCAGCACGGTCAGCCTGAGCCGCCTGTTGGCGGACAAGGGCGACACAACTTCAGCCAGAAGTATATTGTCTGACTGCTATGAGTGGTTCACTGAAGGGTTTGATTGCGTAGATATGAAAGAAGCAAAATCACTACTGGAAAGTCTCAACGACAGCCCAAAATGATGGCCTGGATAATCAATAGCTGTCTATCGGGTATAAACACCAAAGCCGCTAAAGAACTCAGTTAATATCAGCAATACAGACCCCCGGAATGCCCCGCAAAAACTCAGAACCATAAACACGCGCTGGAGTCTGAAACCCTTTGGTGTATTCAC
Source organism: uncultured Granulosicoccaceae bacterium (assembly GCA_964574535.1). GTDB lineage: Bacteria > Pseudomonadota > Gammaproteobacteria > Granulosicoccales > Granulosicoccaceae. Next base: position 10,524 of record CAZNOB010000084.1, read on the forward strand.
CACTGGCTACACGTTTTGCGATTTCAAGTGTCGATAGCGCGCTAAACGAATAAGCCTCCGGTGTCGTAACACGCGAACGAACGCTTTGTCCCGCAGGATTAGTGGCTTCTGCAACGACCACTCTGGATCGAACCTCGCGACTTCTTCGCGAAGGCCCTTCAGGCAACAGCGATGTTTGAAACTCCATAAACTGTCGGGCAAACGGAAGCTGTAAAGCCCAACCGCCATAACGGCCATACATCGCAGCACTGCGCTCCATCGGACCCACTTCAAAATAGGCGGCGATATTGCCAACGCCAGTCGTATAGTAGGCGGTAAATACATCGGGCCAGCTTACAGCCAGTGCCGAACGCGTGCCCTCCCCAAAATCGAACTGATGCTCAAGACTTGCAACGGGAATTTTTTCAATCAACCCGTTTCTACGCACCGCTACGCCATTGTCAAATAGCTCCAGCATGGTTCGAGCTGACCCGCGCGAAAAAATGTCAGAGCGAGAGACTCCGATATTTAAGTTGTTCGCACCAGGTAGCCGAGCCACCACATGAGCTGCAAGACAATCAGACGCAACAACTGCAAAGCCAACACCGGGCATCACCATACTATCGTGATCCCTTGCTTGTTTATCGTATGAATAGAGTGTTTCGAATGTCGGAATTTCTCCGGTTATGTCAATGTAGTGTGCTCCCGCCGCAAGACACGCTTCGACCACCGGCTGCGCGGTAGCCGAGAAAGGTCCGGCTGCATTAATGACCAGATCAATTCCCCGTAGTGACTCCTGCAGCGCGATAGCGTTGGACAATGAGCACGCATGATATGGATAACCGAGTCGATCAGACAGGGACTTTAGTTTAGCGACACTGCGCCCCATCAGGACCAGATCAATATGGTATTCCCTGGCTTTATTGGCGATTAGCTTCCCGGTATAACCTGTGGCACCGATCAGCGCCACCTTACCTTTTTTTTTCTTGATCATGTTCAGCTGACTTTGTGTTCCACTATACGAGCGACGGTCAGGAACCGGCTATGTTTCCGAGCCGCGCTTTAAGAACATCTGCCACGTTAGGCGACACACCATTTTTACCGCTCTTCGGGGGTTTACCAGCCGCATCAGGGATCGGGTGTACGGCCAGTTGCTGTTGCATTTCCAACGCTTTCCCCCGCCACCGATCAAGTGACCTGATTGTTGGATTCCAATCTACTCGATGATGAGACCAGTCGATCAGTGCGTGCAGCCCACTAGCGATCTCGGCCCACTCATCACTGCCCCATTCACAGGGATTCTGACTGGAACCCTTATGAAACCATTCGGGTAACAGTGACTCGGCTTTCTCTTTGTAGCTCCAGGGGTCACCGGGTTTTTTAATGATGTATCGAATGGGTTGTTCTGTTTCTCCGATCAACGTCCAAACATCGTTCCACAAGTACCAGCAAATTCCCTTGCGGGCATTTTCAGCTTCAAGACGATCGTCCCCTGACTGAGGCCAGAAATTTCCTCTGCGCTCATGGGGCAGAAAAATTTGCTCGTCAAACAAGGGCCCCATTGCATCGACGTGAGTAACGTAGTCGGCCGTCGGGTGACTGTTACGATACGCCCCGGGGCGGCCCCACTGACGACTCAGTATTGACTCTACAATAGTCGATGGCGATACCTTGCCGATAAACTGCCGCAGATCTCCGTTCTTCACCTCGGTAAGTTGCTCACCTTTCGCATTGTTCAAAAATGCATTCAGGTCCGGTACATGTACTCTGTCGATATGGTTTAACGTCGGGTAATCAGCCATGATTTTGCGCGACGTGCCCGGTGAACTCAGGCGAATCTCCCGGATGCTGCCGGCTTTTAGCTGCTTTAGCAGATCATCGATAAACGTCTTACTCGATTGCGCCTTCGATCGCCCCGGGCCCACAGTTCTTCGGACCCACTGGCTTCCTCGCTTCTGCAGATAAGTGATGTACGAGGTGGAGTCGGATACAAATGCGTATAGTTCTTTTTTACCAGCACTTTTCCATCCGACTGTTTGCTCCGGTCGATCCAGCGTTGACCACTGAGAGTCCGCCACTCGTTCGTACAGATTCTGACCGAGCTCCTCGATGATGTCTGCGCGTAACCAGAATGGTCTGATTGCCTCAAACACATCGATGTTCTCTTCAAGGTACCTGTGTTTTGGAACCAGACCGAGAATCTTGCTAATGGGTTGTGTGGGAAAATCGGTTATACAAACTTTCAGCCGCTCATCGATCTCGTGAATCTCGTGCAATGACTTGATTGTTTTTCGTCCCTGCACAACCGCCTGGTAACAGGCTTGATCCGGCTCCCAGGCATCACGGAATTGTTTTAACGTTACACTGTTAATGCTCAGCTTTCCGCTTAATATTTCAAGGCCCAGTGCCCTGACATGACGAAAAGAATCGTGTTCGCTATATTGTTCATTTCGCCATCCACGCTCCCTGTACTTGCGACGCAAGTCATTTACCAGAACCGGTCCCCAGTTGCTGATCAGACGACGCCATCCCGCTTCATCTGTAGCAGGCAAAATTTCATCCGTGTTTACGCTGAGCAGTTGCTCGTGAGTCGCCCCTGCACCGACACCGATTTCCGGAAGCACCAGTGCGCTGGTTACCAGCAAATGCTGACCCGCCTCCGGCCCTGATGCATCCATCCAGGTGTGTGGCGGACTGCCGACATCAGAGCGCAGTGTGGGCACTCCGTGAACCTCACTGCTGGTAATCGCAACACTCGCGTCGTCGACATAAGAAAACGGACACACCAGTGCTGTGGAAATTAACTTTTCCTTGTCGCGCTGAGCCCGTCCTTTTTCGGTCGACAGATCGTAGTCATCGTCTTCAAACCAATGATACTGCTTAACCGGAACAGCAAAATTTACTTCGCGATTTGCGGTGAGATCTCCCGCGTGCCGTACCGTGCGTTCACCCGTATAGCTATACGCAATCAGATAGACATGGGAACCCCATGCCTCAAAGCGGACTTCACCATCCACATTAAGGTAACTCGTTACAAAACCGTTCAGCGTTTTTTCATCGGCAATCAGAGGTAGAACCCGCACGGTCGTGTTCGGCAGTGTGATTGGACCACCACGCTCCTGAACAGCACCGGCTCGCGATGTATTAAATGCGTTCTGATCAGGGTTTATTAAAGGTGGCGATCCCCCTGACTCGGCACTCCGCAATCGATAGTTGTCATCTCTGTCACTGATGTCATTGCCTGGCTGCCACCCGCTCGATTGAGATCGCCAGGTGATTGTCTTGCCTCGGGTATAGTTCATATCAACTTTTAGCCAAAACGGAAAAACGGGCTCCAGAATCGCCATGGAATCGTGACTGCCATGTCTTGTTGACGTAACTTCAAGCCCCAGCGCATCGACTACCGGTTGATCGCTCGACAAATGAATGTTGATGCTATAGCCACCATCTATTTGGCCGAAAGCCAGGTTTTGCTGACCGAGAGGCCCCATGCCATTGATGCTGTTAAACTGCATCTTTGAATTAGTCAGGGCCTGGTAACAAGCCACCTGCGGGGCCGACGCATCTTTAAACTGTTTTAGATTCACTGTATTCATATACATGCGGGGATATAGCGACCACAACAGATCTTTGGTACCGGCGTCCCAGGCCGTCATGTCTCGCCAGGTGTCGATAGTTCGCGAGTTGAATAGCTGATCAAACCTTTGCGGATTAAACAGCAATGGCCCGTTCTTGCCCTCGCCAATACCGTCCATCGCGATACCACTGAAAGTTTGCCAGGTATCGAGCGCCATTTTTGCCATGTTCAACCCGACATTGGGAAGGCTGGTGACAGGATCAAGCAACCCTTTGAGATTAGGTGGCGCATCCAGAAAATTTGGTGCAGACCGGCGATGAACTGACAAAAACGGCGAGTATATGTTGTCCTCGCTATTGTACGATCGAACGGCATCCGCTATCTGAATGTCAAAAACTCGTTGTTCGGCATGCGGATCCCGAAACCATTCATTAATACTCGGGTCCATACGCGCCAGCACTTTCGGCCAGCCATAGACTTCGCGTCCGGTTGACATGGACAGTTCATTGTCGACATAAATAAAGGGGCAACTCACCGCCCAGTCAAAGAATTGCCATTTACCTTCTTGTTTGATCATCCAGCGCAGAGGTACACAAAAGGCGACTTCGCTTTGCGATACCCAGCCCATATTTGCCGCTTCAATGGACATTTTTCCGTAGTCCAGTATCTGCAGAAAAACATACGGTAAATACGCCTGAAATCGTATTTCATCGCTATTCTGATTTAAATACCGATCGCAGAACGCCTGCAGGCGAGACAGGTTTGCCCGCAAGGGAAAGACAGAAACCGTCATGTCTTTAAATGAAAAAGGCGGCTTAAACTGCAGCGTGCTGGCGGGCCCGCGGGCGTTATTAAATTGTGGGTTCTTCATCGACTCCCTCCATAGTAAATGCAGCTCATATCGAGTTACTGATCCGGCAACCTCTTAACTTGCGTGGTTCACAAGACGACGAATGAAATGGGCTGAAAATGCGATAAACAAAATTCCAAAAGTACTTTTAACATTGGTTATACAGTTACTTTTCCTCTGAATACCTAATCCCCTGGAACAATGCCGGTTAAAGCTCGCTCATCAAAAATCAGCGCAGATCGGCAACAACACTACAGTTAATTGCCATGCAGCACTTAATCCGCGCTGTTGTTAGTTTGCTTTCAGATTCGTTCAAAAACCCAGGTCACCAGTCCTTCGATAAAGCGCTTGTCACGCGAGTCCGGGAGATTGGCAAATATCAGTGAATATTCATGCCGTGCTGCACCAGCCAAACCGTGTGCAATTTGTTGGGCGTAGTCGATACTGCCGTAGTGATCCATCAACTGCCTGATCCAGCTTACCTGTTGCTCACTGCGCGCTTCTCGCGGGGTCCCTAAAAAGCGAAAGATCTGCTCCCTTTGAATAGCAGTGGCATGCTGTAAAAGGTGCAGCAACATGATCGTTCGCTTACCCTCCAGAATATCGCCGTTTAGCTCTTTGCCATAGGCCTCGTCAGCGACAAGGTTTAGCAGATCATCCTGAATCTGAAATGCAGCCCCAAGAAAAAAACCGAATCGAATTAATGGCTCAAGGTCAGTCTGATCCCGGGTTCCAATCAGTGCACCGACCCGGATCGGGTAAATGGTTGCCAGCCAGCAGGTCTTTTTCAAAACCATGACCAGGTAGTCTTCATCCCCAAGACCTTCTATATTGTCCTGACGCCAGCCCAGCTCCATTGCCTGCCCCTCGGCTGTCTCCGCCGCCATGCGTTGTGTTTCGTCAAGTATGCGAACACCTACCCTGGTGCCCAGCACGTCCAGATTTTCTACAAGCGGTCGCAGGCTGAGCAGTGACAACGCGTCGCCGGCATTAATGGCCAGTGGTACCCCGTGTAGCTGATGAAGTGCTGGTTTACCGCGCCGCTCCTCACTTTCATCTTCAATATCATCGTGAATCAACAGAGCGTTATGCAGCAACTCAATAGCCACTGCTGTCCCCAGCGCATCGTCGAGATTGGCTCCATAAGCACGGGCTGTGGCAATGCACAAACTCGGACGCATCATCTTTCCGGAGCGACTTGGATAGTCAGCCAGAATATCGTATAGATAGCGCCTGGGTTCACGCGCAGGTAAATAAGACATCAGTGCAGTATGAGTTAGGCTGCCGTATTCTTTGAGTACTTCGGGAATCAGCGTCGATGTGGCTGCTGCAGTCATTGCGAATCAGCCCTGCAGATTAATTGTCGTTATTCGACGGACCATCACCAACCCTGACGTTCATCGTCCCACAGTGCCGGCGGGTGCCTGCATCGTAGATAATACCGCTGTAGTCGCCATCGGGCTGATCATCGGCTATGGTTACGTATACACACAGGCCAGACTCGGCACTGTGGGCCAGGGAGATATCGGCAAGTGGTGAGATAGAAGGCTCTCTCTCGTGCAACCGGTCAACCTCATAGTTGTCGGATGTAGATTGAAGATTGACGCTGATATCAACAGCTTTTTTTGAACTGACCCGCAGCTGCATTGCACCGTAACCCGGTGCTGTATTGTTTGGTGAATGGTGCGCAGAATTGTGCCGTTGCTGCTGATGAAAGTCGCCGTTGGCTCTGTAACTATCTGCAGAAGTAAATTTACCGAGGTTGCCTAAAAACGTTTCCATCAGATCGCCAATACCCGATGCAGAATTGCCGCCGCTGGCGGGGTTACCACTACCTGCCGACCGACCACTCATCTCTGACGTCATTGATCCCATCAGCCGAAGATAAAGCTGTGCAGAGTCTTCGCAGTAACGCTGTACGCTCTGCGCAAGTTCCTGCACATCGTTATTCATCGCACCGACACCGTATGAGCCACTGTTTACCTGCTCGGCAATGCGCTGCCCCTGTCTGATTTGCTCTTCGATAACCTGGTAACCGAGCTTCACACTGTAACCGACAGTATCAGTCCAGTTATCACCACGACCGCTTGTCGGCTCATCGGTGCCGCTCCATGTCGAGCCTGCTTGTTGATTCAAAATATTGGTAAACCTCCGGTTTGGCCGACGTCTTTCAGACTGTGTTCTTTTTGCTCGTTCATTTTTAACTCGTTCACTGGCGCTCACAGATTAACCCCGTTACGAATTTACACAAGTGGCGAATGGCAATATGCTCAGGGATGATCATAACCAATAATCTCATTTAACAGCGGAAAACCCGAAAGTGCATGAGCCGCGAGTCTGCCAGACATCACTGCCGCCTCGACACAACCGGCGTTGTGGCTGCACTCCGTCCAGTCTCCGGCAACAGTCAGGTTATCGTAGTGCAGATCAAGCGGGGATATTCGATACTTTGCAGTGCCTGGTAACGACAGTACATATCTGTCCGACGCATTGACATTCGCTGTCCAGAACTGGGTGTTAAAGTTCTCTTCATCTTTTGGTGGCTTGTCTGCAGCATTGTCCGAGTCCGGATCAATAAGAAGCTCCCACCTGAAGTCGCCATTGGACTGAACCGAATCGGGCCACAGTTTCGCTATATCGTTGTTAAGGAAGCGTATACAATTCTGCCGTACCTCCCTTGCACGATAGCGGGGATATTCAGCATCGTTGGGATCGATGGAATCCGGCTCACCAGAGACACCAGAGTCGGGCAACACGCTGCAAAAGTAAGCAATACTTTTAGGGGCTATTGGCCAGTTCTCGGCGGCCACAAGGTGAGTCATATCTGCCCACGTATCAAATGGTGTCACGTAACCCGACAAATTAATCGGCTGTTCGTCCCAGCCCAGTGATTTCATATCCTCGCTCATCCAGATTTGCATGGCCTGAGTCTCGACAGTGCGAACATGATTTACCATGTCCTGCCACAATGCATTACGCGCCAGTATTTCCCCGCAAGTTCTGGGAATCGCACCCAGCCCAACGGCCAGGACTACATAGTCAAAGTCCTTTGACACTCGCAGGGTTTTTCGTACTGCGTGACGGCACTCCCAGTCAGATTCAAAGCGCCAGTTTTCTTTTTCAAGCGTTTTGCCTTTTTCCAGTTGTGCATAGTCCGGTTGCGCCGGCCAGCTTGGCAGCCCGTTGACTTGCACGAGCGGTGAATACGGCTTGTTATGTTTAACCTTCGCCTGAACTTCAAACTCGAGTGACTCTATATACTCCGATTCTCCTGGTTTCAGTTCAGACGGATTTGCCAGATTAACCTGATGCAATCGGTGAAAAAATTTAAATGTCACACCACGCTTTTCCAGCACTTCGTAGAAGGGGGCGAAGACAACGTCCCCCATACCCGCTTTCATTTTCCAGAAAATAGCTCCGCGGGAAGAGAAAAACATTCGCACAGCACCTCTCAGCGCCTGACCTGCCGACATTCGCGGTTTTGTGATGTCCCCGTTTTCATAGGCGAACAGCAGGTCGTAGATCCCTCGCATAAAAGCAGAATCCACCGAATCCTGTGAGGCACCATTCAGCACCAGCCAGTCACGCCAGTCATACTCGTCTATGGCATCAAACCCGCGCGGATCAGTGAACAGATCAAACCTGACGGCGCCCTGCACGCAAGCCAGTATGATATCCGCCATGACCCACAACCTTCGAGATTCATCATCTTTACTGATCTGGTTTTGAATAGAGTTATTGACGTAACCACGGATCAGTTGCAACAGATTTTCAACCAGAGCAACCGGAAAACGAGGTATTTTTTCAAGTACCACTTCCAGCATTTGCAAGGCTTCGAACAAACCGATCGATGTGGTCAGTCGTCCGAGTTTTGTCAGCTTCGCTATTGCCCCCAGAATGGAGTCAGCACCGACCCCGTTAAAACTGCCATCGCGTGCTGAGGAGGAAGTGTGATTCGCACTAAGTGGGTCATCGAGCGACGAAAAAAGTACGCGTAAAAGCGCAACGGCTCTGGAAAAATAGTGAGGAACGGAAAACGGACTATGGCTCGACAGCGGGTCACCGGGGTTTGCACTGTCCACCGGAAAATTAGCCGTCCATGGGCGCCACTGGCCATCGTTACAGCGGTCGGCAACACCGACATAGGGATCCTTGTCGAACGCATCAGACCAATCGGCTATAGGACATGATGTTTTGTCTCTGCCAAGTTCGGTGTAGCACTCGCGCAGGAGCGTGAACGCATTTTCGTAGAAACCCATCCACAGGTGCAGACCGTGTTCTTCTATGCGATCGTGTACACCGCGGCCAGAGGCACCTTTTCCGCCGAGCCTCCAGCCAGTCTGATAGATAGTAACCTGGTAGCGACCCTCTCGTTCAGGCCGGGTGAGTTCAAAAGCCGTCGTGACCCCGGCGCAGCCGCCACCGACAATAGCCACTTGTATTGGTGAATTCCCCATCCCTAAGATACGCTCTGAAATACAACTGGTTGATCAAAATAAAATTTCAGTACAGCACTGATCGAGCGCCTGGTCATCGCTTCACCGCTCAGTCCTTTTCTAGTATATCAGACTAGCAGCACGGCAGTCTGCTTGTATCGCACCTTCCCGGTTGACTCACCATCGACCAGGTATGCGTATCAAATTCTATGTATGTTGATCCATTTGATCACCACAACACTATTGCTAATCAATCTGATATACCGCGACTGGTTTACCCAACAATGACTCGTCAGGCGTGATCCCAAGCCCCGGTGTATCATCAATGGTGATCATGCCGTTAACGCAGCGCTGCCCACTGTTTGGTGCGATATCGACTGCCAACATATCCTGACATGACCAGCATGCCTTAATAAACGCATCCGGAATAGACTGAGCAAGATGAGCGGCTTCAATGTCTGCCAGTGCTGTGCCACCGGTGGCCATAACAAACATCTGTATGCCGTGCGCAATGGCTACATCACGCATGCGTCGTGCTTTGGTTAAACCCCCTACCCGATTCAGTTTTATGCCAAATACATCGGCAATACCATCTCTGGCAATTCGAGTTGCGTCTTGCAGCGTGACCAGAGATTCATCAACGCTTACAGGAGAAGTCGTTACACGGCGAATTTGTTCAATATCGTCGAGTGTTTCACCAGGTTGTTCGAACGTGACACCAAGATCTGCTACCGCATTCATGACGATACCGGCTTCACGTCTTGTCCAGCTTCGGTTAACGTCATATAAAATAATTTCGTTGGCAAGGCGATGAGCTTCCAGATGGCGGATACGCTCAATATCTTTGTCGGTATCGCTGCCTCCAACTTTTGCTGAGTGTGCCACATAGCCAAGTTCCCGATAACTTTTAATGATGTTGAGCATGTAGTCAGGGTCACCGGACGATACAGATGAAGCTGCTGCAGTACCGCTAGACCTTTTACCGCCGAGTAAGTCGGCAATCGGTAAATCAAACGCCTGCCCCATGATGTCCCAACACGCCATGTCAATCGGTTGTTTGGCATAGAGGTGCCCAGGCAGGTTTAGATCCATCGCGCGTTCTATATGCTCCACCCGTCGAGGATCAAGCCCTAATATAGCAGGGGCCATGGTTTCGATCCCTGCACGAATACCCGGACCGTGCGCGGGCACATAGGTGTTACCCCAAGGTGTCCCTTCGCCCCAACCGGTAATACCTGCATCAGTTTCAACTTTGACAAAAGTGGCATCCAGCACTTCAAATTTCAGGCGTCCACCAGATAACCAATACGGATCTTTCAGTGGTAAGTTTTTTTGGAATACAGATAAGCGTTCTATTCTCATTTCGCTGCCGCTATGCCCTGGGTTTTTCATTTATTGAATCGTAAACCGGTTTGGTTAATACCGCTGCCGCTCTGTCTTTAGCCCGTAATAACTACCGCTAAAAACTGTGTTTGCTATAGTAGTTTCTGACTTTAGACACGCGAATGCCAGTATCTTGTTGACCATTGGGCTGTGCACGATTGAAGCAATTGATCCCATCACTTTACCTTGCACCATCCGGCTTCACTGCTATGGCCACCATTGATACCGCCAGGCTCGAACAACAAAACAAGGATACTAAACTGGCACCCAACTTAACAAATACAAAAACTGGTTCTTTCCGTTCTTTGTTACCTTGCCTGTCTGTGTTAATTTCAAGCACAAAGTCGAGCAGATAGAAACTAACATGCGAATTGAAATAAACGGCGTGCGCTTATGGTTTGACGTGGAAGGCTCCGCGTTGCAAGCGTCTGAAGAAAGCCTTAAACCCAAACCGACGTTAATTCTCTTACACGGTGGACCGGGTGCGGATCACTCGGTATTCAAACCCCTGTATAGCCAGCTTGCCAATGTTGCGC
>CAZNOB010000085.1:0-20862 GCA_964574535.1 uncultured Granulosicoccaceae bacterium
TCCCGCAGTTCACATCAACGTTGTATGCTTGTGCTATGAAAGATTTTGATCAGCTGCGTAGTGTACTTGAACTCGAAAAGATTGAGGACAATCTGTATCGAGGGCAGAGTTATCGAACCCCGTGGGGCCGTGTTTTTGGTGGTCAGGTAGTAGCCCAGTCTATACATGCTGCGCAACTAACCGCTCCGGAAAATCGACTGCTGCATTCTATGCATGCCTATTTTCTTTTGGCGGGCGATATCGACCGGCCTATTGTTTATGACGTCGAGCGCGTCAGAGATGGCGGCAGCTACACCACACGACGGGTCAAGGCAATTCAAAAAGGCCGCGCTATTTTTAGCATGGAAGCCTCATTTCAGGTGCCCGAAGGAGGTTTCTCGCATCAGCAAACCATGCCTCAGGTTCCGCCACCAGAAGGACTGCAATCGGATCGTGAAATTGGCGAAGCGCTGCGTGAACAAGCGCCACAATTTTACCAACTGAGCAGACTGGAGCGACCTGTTGAATGCAGACCAGTAGGTGGCGCCGATCTATATACATCGACCAATACACAGGCAAAACAGCATATCTGGATTAAAGCAAAGGGATCTCTACCTGACTCTGACCGAATGCATCAGGTTGCGTTATCCTATGTATCTGATTACAACTTGCTTGCCACAGCGCTACTCCCACACCGACAACGACTCAACAATAGCAAGGTATTTTTAGCAAGCCTCGACCATGCCATGTGGTTTCACCGTCCGTTTCGTTTTGATGACTGGCTGCTGTATAGCATGCAAAGCCCCAGTGCCGGGTCTGCACGCGGGTTTGCGCTTGGCGATATTTATACTCGTCAGGGAGAGCTGGTCGCATCGGTTGCTCAGGAAGGACTGATTAGAACCGGTCGATAAGCTGTGTATAGCACGATGATTACAACAACTGACTAATACAGAGTAGATCCATGAGAATAGATATCGTATCCGATGTAGTTTGCCCCTGGTGTATTGTGGGATACAAACAACTGGAGCTCGCTCTTCAACAGATGGGCGTCGCCGCTGACATTCACTGGCAACCCTTCGAGTTAAACCCGGATATGCCAGAAGAAGGTGAGAACCTCACCGAGCATATCATGCGAAAATACAACATCAGTAAAGAAGAAAGCCAAAAGAACCGGGATAACCTGGTGTCAATTGGCAATGAATTAGGCTTTCCATTTAGATTTACTGATCAATCACGCATGGTGAACTCTTTTCGAGCACACCAGTTAATACACTGGGCCGCCCTGCATGGTAAAGAGCATGCTTTGAAGATGACACTTTTTCATTGCCATTTTAATCGAGACCGTAATATCAACAACCCGGAAGTATTGACCAACGCTTGTGTGGAAGCTGGCTTACCGTTTGAAGAAGCGGAAGAAGTACTTGCAGATGGACTCTACGTTGATGCTGTGCGAGAGCGTCAGCGCTTTGCAATTGGCAATGGCATTCAAGGGGTACCTGCAATGATATTTAATCAATCAGAACTCCATGTTGGCGCACAAGGCAGTGAAAAGTACAGCGCGATAATCGCACAGCACCGTGCTCAATAAAAAACTGATGCTGCGATCAAAAGGAAAACACTTGTCCAACTGCAATTGAAAGCAAGGGATCATGACTACCAGAGTCATCATCAAACGGAACTGCAACATCTATACGAATCACCCCGGCACCGAGCAATACACCGGACCCCAATCGTAAACCGACCCCTGCTGAGCGCCTTAATGAATCAGTACCATCATCATCGGCTACCCACCCAGCATCAAAGAACCCGAGCAAACCAACATCAAAAACACCAAGTCGCCAATCGAAGTCCATGCGATCTTCAATATTGAGGCGCAGCCTTTCACGGCCGGATAGAAAACGCCTGTCATAACCTCGAAGACCATTATTTTCACCCAGGGTAAATTGCACTGGCAGATCCAAATCACTTTGAGCGAAGGTGTAGTCCAGCCGCGCAGCCAGCGTATGCGAATCAAACGACGTATTAAACCATTTACCAGACGCAGAAACCGACCAGGTTCTGTTATCTGCGAGCGGAGCAACTGCATCGCCAATATCTGCCAGTGTAGCCGCGCCACTGAGTGAAAAGCTCAATAGTGTATTGTCACCTGACGCCAGTGATGTAGCGACACGCCCATTAAGTGTCGGAGTCAGTAAGGAGTCACTGCTACTGTTGTTAAAATTAGTGTGAATAAAACCCAACTGCAACTCTGCGACACTACCAAGTGAAATATCCTGAGTGAACTTTAAGGTATCAATCCCACTGACTTTTCGAAATTCGTTGATCTTATCACGTGCAACAAGTACTCCCGCAAAGACCTCGGTGGAATCCTCCGGGGGATCGATTGTATCCGCCTGCACACCACGAGATTCTTCATAGACCTGATCGCTAAACTGAAAAACAAGCCCGCGTCGAAACGACAAATCAGCATTGCCGGTACGCCACACCCCACTGAGATCCACCGCTCGCCTTGTCTCCGGAATTTGAACTACTGAAACACCCTGCTCATAGAAGTCAATATCGCGCTCGACGCTTTCCGCTAGTACTGACCAGGCGACTTTGTCTTGCAGGTTTCTAAATGGCCGCTGGAACCGAACACGATAAAAATCTCCCTCTTCGGTGCGACCAATTTGGTACAGAGCACGTTGATCTCTGTTGATAAAATGCAGATCGCTGTAAGACAGTGCACCACGTAATTCATTTTCGGTATTACCGGTATAGCTGAGTAACACCGAATCCCCCAGGCCAGCGACATTGCGTTCGCCCAGTGTGAAGCCAAGCTCCCCCACCCCACCCAGAAAAGATCCGGAGGCTCCGGCTACAATCGATATGCGGTCGCGGGTGTTAATGCGAATCGCAAAAGACTCTGCGCCAGTGCTATTGCTGTCAGGCTCTACCGTGACGGAAACCGAAGCAAACAAATCTGTGCGTCTTAATATTCGTTCGAATTCGGCGATTTGTGCTGTCGTGACTCTTTGTCCTGGCTCCAGATCCAGTTCACGCAATATGGTGGCTTCACGAGTCGTTTTATGCAGAGTGTTAACTGCTTGGTAAACAGAGCTCTGTTCAGCCTGATCCTGTGTAAAAATATTGACTCGATTCACAATAAGCGACGTGATGAGAAACGATTCTGATTTTTCATCTGCATGTTCGGCGGCCTCAGACGGGGAAAATAGTACGGCCGCACAGCAAATAGCGTAAAAAACAAGCACAAGCACCTGCTGTGTGCACAGTGTTTGACAATCAGTCCACGGTGTCTGTTTAACCTGCTTTATGTTTGCCAGAAGCATTCGCAATTTCCGTAACTAATTGTGGTCAAGTTAAGGGGCATTTCTGCCGCCAATTATTCATGTGTGCGTCAAACCGGCTTAGCCAGTTACCGAATCAATGGAAACAAGTATCGGCAATTCACCGTTACTGTGTCCTGGTGCCAAAATCAGTGAGATCAGATTTTCCATAACCGTACGATTCAATCCAGCAGCGGTGCAATCACACTTGCGGAAAAATTCGTACAGCGGCCCGCGAAGGCGACTAGAAATATCAACCGGAACCACCCTCCAAAGGCACGGATAAATGATACGCTTTTTAAGAAGTCTATACCTAAGCGGAACATTTATTTTTTTCCTGTTCGCCGCCGAGCTCGGTTCTGCCCAGTCAGCAGACGAATTACTGGAAGCGGGCTGGAACATGGAATCTCAGGGGGACTACGAAGGCGCCGCAGTCAACTACCGCGCCTACCTGTCAACACGCCCACCTAAAAGTGCCATCAGTCGACAAATCAGATTAAAACTCCCGGTTTTGCAGGAAGCCGTCTCCTATGGTGCAGGACCTGAGCTGGATCTCTATTTATCGGCACTCAACGCTCGTGCTGCGGGCGATATTCAGGGGGCACTGGCTCTACTGCAACGTTTGATCAATGAACACCCGTCAACTTCGTTAGTTGATGATGCGATATACCTTAAAGCTTATATTGCTATGATGGACAACTTTAACTTTCAGTTGTCTCACGACATCCTCCAGTCACTACGTTTCTCAAAGCCACAGAGCAGGTACTACGATACCGCTCTCTATTCTGAAGCCATAGCCCAGGAGCAGCTCGGAAACCGTGCACTTGCCTTTGATAAACTGCAGGAACTTCGTGATCGACATACCAGCTTTTCAATCGTCGGAGTCACCTGGCCTCGCGACGAGTATTTATCACGCCTTTGGTTCGATCGCAGCAATGACCGAATGGAGTATCTGCAAAACCATCAAAAAACAGCCAGCTCCATCGTTAGCCTGCAACCATTCGGAGAGCAGGGTTATGCGTGGCGAGCAGTAGTCTCAGTCGACGGCCATGATCTGACTCTGTTGTTAAATCAAAGTCAGGTAACCGCAGACACCCGCGTCGTGAACGGGGAAGGAACCGAGTTGCTGAACAGTGAGACCAATGCATTTGCGGGCAGAGTCGAGGGTGAACCGGATTCATGGGTGCGAATTACCATTCGAGAAAACAATCTTCGAGGAATGATTTCTGTTTATGGCAAACAGCACACCCTGGTACCTACAGCGACCGGTGGTACGCTGAGTGATTTTCATCCCTTACTTCTGGGTGACATCGACGGCAATATTTCAGAGGTGCCTGACCGGGTACTTTACCCACCCAAAAGCGACGACGTACTCAACAACTATATGCGCAATATTAAGCTTTCGACAGCACCGGCCTTTGAAGCAGGTACCGTCGGATTAACCGCTCTGATCGGTGTTGTGGTTGACAGTAAATTCAACAGCTATCACGGCGGACGCGGCGCAGAGGAAGCCCGCGCGATCCTCAATACTACGGATGGCATATTTCGCGAACAATTTGGCCTTGCCCTGCAGGTTGATACGATGGTGGTGATCGACAACGCCGAGAATGATCCGATGAATCTCGGCAGTGTCACGATGGAAGATATGATGCGCAATTTTAGCGACTATCGAAAGCGCAGTTCTGATCTTGGTAGTGACATCAGTATGGCCACCTTGTTCAGCGGTAATAAAAATAGTGATAGCGCGCTGGGACTGGCATGGATTGGCTCGGCCTGTCGTACCGATGGATTCGATGTCAGCGTTGTATCACCCTATCGGTTGGCAGAGCTTTTGTCGACCCACGAGATCGGACATACCCTTGGTGCACAGCATGATTCTGATACTTCGTGCAGTTCTAATGCAAGCCATGTCATGTGGCCATACTTATCGAGCTCGACGAAACGGGAATTTTCCAATTGCAGTAAAGAGTCTGTCAATATGGTGATTGCTAATGGCAGCTGTTTTATCGACACACTGGATATCGGCATTGATATGTCGGTGAGTGAAAACGCAGTGGACATTACATTGCACAATCACGACCACTCCAGAAACACCTCAGGCACTACGCTGATAATTCAAAGTACGGCGATTAAAAATCTTGTTACGACACCCCCCAATTGTAAGATTGAGGGCAATATCCTGACTTGCGACATAGGTGTGCAAGGGCCTCTCTCCAGAGAGACCATAAACCTTAAGTTTAATTCTGCATTAACGGGAACAGATAAAGTGATAGCAGAAGCACGCCCCATTGGCTTCATAGACAGTGAACCGGATAACAATCGACTTCAGGGCGATATCACCGGCAGTATTCAGTCGCTGTCTGGCACTAATATTAATAGTGAACCGAGTACAAGTGCAGGTAAAAGCCCTGCTGGCGATGCCGCTGGAGCATTGAGCCTTCTGGATCTGTTGCTGGTGACACTGTTGTTTTTTCTACTAGCCAACACCCAGCATATTCGCCAGCACATGAAAATCAGCCGCATGTAAATCGTTGCCGGACTGCGGTGATACATCTTTTGGCTGGTCCGAACCATATTCTGAAGGGCGTTCAATATACGCCGTACGCAATCCACATTCTTGTGCTGCTTGCAAATCATCGTGGTGGGCCGCAACCAGCATGACTTCTTCGGGCTGTACGTCAAAGACCCTGGCCACCCCCAGGTAGGTGTCAGGGTGCGGCTTATAAGCCTTGAATACCTCAGCCGACAAAATAAGATCCCAGGGCAATCCTGCATTTTTTGCCATGTTTGCCAGCAGCGATAGATTCCCGTTCGATAAAGTACAGGTGGTGTATCGGGTATTTAGTCGGTGTAAACCAGGCACAGAATCGGGCCAGGGAGATAGTCGGTGCCAAACCAGATTAAGATCAACGCGGGCACTTTCATCAAGGTTAATCTTAAAATCTGCCAGTACTTCATCGAGGATTATTCGATGCAGATCATCAATTCTGGTCCAGCCGAGCTCACCGGACATCACCCGATTCATTGCGGGCTTATAGCCACTGCGCCAGGCTCGTGCGAAATCAAAAGGATCTGCGTCAAGATTCCGCTTCTGAACTTCACGAGCAATGCTGCCGTGCCAGTCCACCACTGTACCAAAAACATCGAAGGCGAGTATTTTTACTGCAGGTACAGGATTCATCAGTACAGGAGTTTGTATACTATTTGGTGATCGGTGCTCTGCCGGTAGCAATTGCATGATCAAGGTAACTGATCCGATCCTGCCCCCAAAAGACTTCATCGTTGTAGACGTAGGCGGGGGCACCGACTACATCAAGTTCGATCGCGTCTTGCGAGTTTGCACTGCGAATTTCTGACAAAGACGCCTCTTTTGAGGCTTCAACTACCGCCGCCCCATCATGCCCTGCCTTGTCCAGAAGCTCGGCCAGCAAGCCTTCATCAGCAATCTGTTTGTCCTGTCCCCACAGTGCCTCACCTACGCTGAATAAAAAAGGTCCGGGGTCTTTATCCTGCTCAACCAGTACCGCACAGCATAGATCTGCACGTTCGGGATTGGTTGGAAAACTGTCTGGTTGCGGAATAATTTTTAAACCGCGATAGTCGGCAACACGTTGTAGTTCCGTCAATCGATAACGTTGACGCATAGGCGGACGTTGTGGCGGTGCAACGGCACCGGATACCTTCCAGACTTCCATCAGATTGACTGGCTTGTAGTTAATCTTTTTACCATGCTTCCTGGCCACTTCAATAAACGTGTTATGCCCAAGCCAGGTAAATGGTGAATGTGATGAAAAAAAATAATCGATATGATCAGACATCTAACTCGCGCTCTCCGTTTTCCCTATCATCCATTTGCAGCCGGCGGATTGCAAGTACGGGCAACCCCCTATTCTGCATTAGACAACCGAGGTTGCATAAACAATTGTAAGTTTGAAAAAGCTACTAGAATACGGGGCCGTGATCAATGACTTCCACTATGAAACTGCCTATTCACGGATTAAGGCTGTTCGCAGGGTAACACCAGAACTTCTGTAGTCGGCTCATTGCGAGCAAATTGGCTCGCGACCAGCGCACGGGCGTTTTAATTACGCAGCTTTTTGCCTTCGGGATCGAATGGCGGTTTTTCCAGATATCTCGCGTGATGAGGGCGTCCAAGCACTGCTACATCGAATTCCGCACCCGGTACTACATAGTCGGTTTTGATAAGACACAGGGCCAGTGACTGCTGCACCGTGTGGCCATAGGCCCCTGAACTCACACGTCCTACCGGTGTTCCATCTTTGGCAAACACAGGCTCACCACCATGTGCATCTGCATTGGTGACATCAATAGATAGCATCACCAGTTTCTCACGTGGTTCTTTGCTGCTTAGTTCCTCCCATACGTCACGCCCCAGAAACTCCGTTTTGTCCATTTTTATGAGTCTTTCAAGGCCTACTTCATGGGGCCAGTACTCTGGTGAATACTCGCGACCCCATGAGCCATAGCCTTTTTCAATCCGCAAGCTCAGCAGTGAGCGGCCACCCACCAAACGTATATCATACTGCTTGCCCTCCGCCATCAAGGCATCGAACAAAGCAACCTGATGTTCTGTGGGCACATAGATTTCCCATCCCAGATCACCGGTGAAGGATACACGCATGGCCAGCGCATCAATGCCGGCAATACCAATTTTTTGCGAACGCATAAATTTAAACGCGTCATTGCTCAGGTCTGCATTCGTCATCCGTTGCAACATTTCACGTGACCTGGGGCCTGCCACGCTGAAACCACACCAGTCCTCTGTACGAGACACCAGCGACACCCCGTCAGGCTTTGGCACCATTTCCCAGAAGCGCTGATGATAGTGTTCGGCCATGCCGGAACCGAACATCCAGAAGTGATCATCGGCAAGCTTGGTGATTGTGAAATCACCGGCTATTCCACCACGTACTCCGAGCATAGGCGTCAGGCAGGAACGGCCAACCTCTTTTGGTACGTTGTTGGCGACCAGCTTATCCAGCCACTGTGCGCAGCCAGGGCCGGTGATTTCATACTTCGCATAGTTAGACACGTCGAGCAAACCAACGGATGATCGCAGGGCATTACATTCGTCGCGAACCGCATTGAACCAGTCTTTGCGTTCAAAACCGTAGTCTTCAGTCGGCGCTGTCCCTTCACCACCAAACCACAGTGGATGTTCCCAGCCGTAATTAAGTCCGAATACCGCGCCCATCGCTTTTTGTTTTTCATACACCGGACGAGTTTTCAAAGGTCGGCCAGCTTCTCTTTCTTCATAGGGGAAATGGATTTTGAAACGATTCGCGTAGCAATCGAGGGCTCTGGCACGTGTGTACGGCTTGGAAGCCCAGTCACCAAAGCGGGCGATATCCCACGGGAACAGATCCAGCTCTGGCTCGCCTTCGATAATCCATTGTGCGGCGAGTAATCCCAAACCACCAGATTGACTAAATCCAGGAATGATGCCGTTACAGCAGAAATAGTTTTTAAGGTTTGGCACCGGACCGAACAGTGCAGCGCTATCCGGAGACCAGATCATCGGGCCATTGATCACACGTTTTACGCCGGCAGAACCCAGCGCGGGAATTCGTTCACAAGCACTTTCAAGGTTATCTGAAATTCGATCGAGATCATCTGGTAAGAGTTCGTGGCCAAAATCCAGCGGCGTACCGTCTTCGGCCCAAAAGCGCCCGTCTTTTTCATACGCACCAACCAGTAGTCCATTTCCTTCCTGACGCAAATAAAATTCGGCATCACGATCTGCGATAGATGGCAGACGACGACCAGCCGCGACGATTTCCGGGATATCTTCGGTAACAAAATACTGATGTTCCATCGGGATCAGCGGCAGCTCAAAACCAGCCAATCTCGCTACTTCACGACCCCACAAACCAGCAGCGTTGATTAAAACCTCAGTATGGATAGTGGCTTCCGGAGTGACCACATCCCAGGTGCCGTCGGGGCGCTGATTGGTCTCGATGACTGGCGTGAATCGATGTATTTCGGCACCGGCATTTCGAGCACCTTTAGCGTAGGCATGGGTGACCCCGGACGGGTCTACGTTACCACCGTCGGGTTCAAACATGGCACAGCGAATTCCATCTGTGTTGAGTAGCGGATGCAGGTCAACCGCTTCCTTGAGCGACATCTCGTGGAATTCAACATCAAAGTAGCGTGCCTTGGCAGCCTGCATGCGCAGCTGATGTTCACGATCCGGGGTTTGCGCCAGGTAGATTGACCCGGGCTGAAAAATACCACAACCCTGCCCGGTTTCGGCCTCCAGCTCTTTGTAAATCTTGATGGTATAGTACTGTAGCTTGGAAATGTTGTTGTTGTCGTGCAGCCCGTGAATACCCGCCGCAGCGTGCCAGGTTGAACCGGACGTGAGCTCATCGCGCTCCAGCAGCATGACGTCTTTCCAGCCAAGCTTGGTCAGATGATAAAGAATGCTACAGCCGACCAGCCCGCCGCCTATGACAAGGGCACGAGTTTCAGTTTTCATTACTTTTCCTTCACCGTTAACGCAACAGATGCCACTGCACCAGTATCTCTGGTGATTGTGCATTAGACACCGAAGTCAAAAAAGGTCCACGACGACCAACCTTGTGGCGAAAACGCAATCAGCACTATATGTCAGGGGCCAGAGATTACCAATAAGCGGTTTAGTCAGCGTAAAACTCTGAATTTAGTTCCGGTGGTCGTTGCAGTAGGCCATCAACCCGAGTGTCGAGCTGTCGTGTTCACCCGCAACACCGGAATCGAGCTCGCTGAGGACTGTTGAGGCCAGCTGCTTGCCCAGCTCTACGCCCCACTGATCATAAGAATTAAGCCCCCAGATCTTGCCCTGCACGAACACTTTATGTTCATAGAGGGCGATCAGGCTGCCAAGCACAGCCGGTGTCAGGGACTCACAGATCAGCGTATTGGTGGGTCGATTACCGCTGAATACCTTGTGGGGTGCCAGTGCGTTGATTTGTACTTCAGAGTGGCCGGAATCCGCCAGCTCAGCTCGTGCCTCGTCCAGTGTTTTCCCTTTCATCAGCGCTTCCGTTTGAGCAATGCAATTGGCCAGCAACATTTTATGGTGATCACCTACCGGATTTTGTGAACGGGCAGCAGTGATAAAATCAGCGGGTATGATGTCAGTCCCCTGATGGATCAGCTGGAAAAATGCATGCTGGCCATTGGTGCCGGGCTCGCCCCACAGAACTGCCCCCGTGGCGTAATCTACCGGACTCCCATCCATCTGCACGGACTTACCATTGCTTTCCATATCCAACTGTTGAAGATAGGCCGGGAAGCGATGTAAATATTGGTCGTATGGCGCTATCACATAGGATCTGGCGTTATAAAAGTTGCCATACCAGATCCCCAGCAAAGCAAGTATCACCGGCAGGTTATCTTCATAGGCGGTATTGGCAAAGTGTTCATCCATTGCATGGGCACCAGCCAGCAAAGATGCGAAGTGCTCATTGCCAATACTAAGCCGAATCGACAGCCCGATACTGGACCACAAAGAGTATCGCCCCCCGACCCAATCCCAGAAACGAAACATATTGGCGGGATTAATGCCAAAGGCAGACACTGCCTGTGTATTTGTTGATACCGCGACAAAGTGATTGGCAATGGCAGATTCATCTGCTGGTGAATCCAGAAACCAGTGACGTGCGGAGTGGGCATTGGTGAGAGTTTCTTGTGTGGTGAATGTTTTTGACGCAACAATGAACAACGTGGTTTCCGGATCAAGTCCTTTGAGCGCTTCGCAAATGTGCGTGCCATCAACATTGCTCACGAAACGAAATTCCAAAGCCTTATGCTGCCATGGCTTCAACGCTTCACACACCATCAACGGGCCAAGATCCGACCCCCCGATACCAATATTGACGACGGTACAGATGCGCTTGCCGGTATAACCTTTCCATTCCCCGCTTCTAACCTGATCGACAAAAGCTGCTGTTTGATCGATAACCCCATGCACCTGACTGACGACATCGACGCCATCGACTACGAGGCTGTCACTTTTTGGTCGACGAAGGGCGGTGTGTAGAACCGAACGATCTTCAGTGGCATTAATGCGATCACCACTCAGCATTGACCTGGCCTGCTCACTAATTTGTGCCTGCCTGGCTAACGCCACCAGCAACGAGATGGTTCTGTCATTGATTCTGTTTTTAGAATAATCAAGCAAAATACCGCAAGCATGAGCGGAAAACCGATCGAAACGCTGGCTGTCTTCAGCAAACAAATCACGCATCTGCTGTGAGCGAGTTTGTTCATAGTGAGATTGAAGAGCGAGCCACTCGGGTAGCTTGCGTAGATCGCGCATGGGTATCTCCGGTGAAGATTTACCGCTCGTGCTCTTTCACTAGCCGGGCACGAGGATAATCAAAAGGCTTGTATATTCAAGTCTGGAGGGACTGGCATGGTGGAAAGCCCCACCATGCGATTATAACGCGTGAGCAACTACAGAGAAATCACAATGATCCAGGCAGTCTAACTGAAGGTTCGATAAGTCCTCTATTTGCGGCACAGCAAACCATGTGGCTTCCCGAGAATTGGGTCGCAGCAAGCGCTGTGAGAATTTGAGCCAGGTATTTTGATCAATAGTTTTTCGTTAACGAAATTGATCGAAATAGCTGGCCAAAATATCACCTCCGCAATAGTTCATTCATTCCCGGAAAACCAGCTAACGGTCATTCTGCAGCTTCCAGATATCACGATTGTAGTCTGCAATCGTTCTGTCAGATGAGAACTTGCCGCTTTTCGCGGTATTGAGAATGCTCATCGTAGTCCAGCGCTCAGTATCCCGGTAAGCGTCTGCTGCGAGTTGCTGGGCATCAACGTAGGCCCGGAAATCAGCAGCCACCATCCACGGGTCATTGGGATCACGGATACTTTTAGAGATGGCGTCAAAGATACCCGGTTCAAACTGGCTAAAAAATCCGCTTTCGAGTAAGTTCATCACCTGTTTAAATCCATCATCCGCCTCGATAATGGCGTTGGGATCATAGTGACTGCGATGGGTTTCAA
The DNA here is from genome assembly GCA_964574535.1 of uncultured Granulosicoccaceae bacterium. GTDB lineage: Bacteria > Pseudomonadota > Gammaproteobacteria > Granulosicoccales > Granulosicoccaceae. The sequence goes on from CAZNOB010000085.1 coordinate 12,336, forward strand.
CCTCAGCCGCAGTCAGCCCAAACAAGAAAAAGTTCTCATCGCCAACTTCTTCACGAATTTCAATATTCGCACCGTCAAGGGTGCCGATAGTCACCGCACCGTTCATCATAAATTTCATGTTACCGGTGCCAGAGGCCTCTTTACCGGCGGTTGAAATCTGCTCTGACAGATCAGTGCCTGCACAGATAACTTCCATCGCAGAGACCCGATAGTTTGGCAGGAACGCAAGCTTTACCTTGTTACCGACAGCAGGATCTTCATTGACAATTCTGGCGACATTGTTCACCAGCTTGATAATTTGCTTGGCCATGTAATAACCGGGGGCGGCCTTACCGCCGACCAGGACGCATCTTGGTGTCCAGTTTTCAATGTCGCCATTTTTTATGCGACAGTACAGATGCATCACATGCAGCACATTCAGTAGCTGGCGTTTATATTCATGGATTCGCTTCACCTGCACATCAAACATACTCTCGATATCAAAGTCTACGCCACAGTCCCTGGCGACAACTTCAGCAAGCTTACGCTTATTAGTATTCTTAACCTGCCGCCATTCAGCGCGCAGTGTTTTATCATCAACATAGTGGCTAAGCTTATCGAGCTTTGAAAGATCAGTGATCCAGTCATTGCCAATAGTATTGTTTAAGAGTGTTCGCAAATCAGGGTTACATGCCGCCAGCCAACGCCTGGGGGTTACGCCATTAGTTTTATTATTAAATTTTTCCGGCCATAGCTCGCAGAATTCCTGAAATAATCCCTGCTTTAACAAATCGGTATGAAGTGCTGCTACGCCATTGACTGAAAAACTACCTGCTATTGCCAGATAGGCCATCCGCACCTGAGGCTCAGGACCTTCTTCAATAATCGACATGCGTCTTTGTCTTTCTGCATCGCCCGGCCATTTCATGGATACTTCGTGCAGAAATCTGGCATTGATTTCAAAAATAATATCAACAACCCGCGGCAGCAACTGCCTGAACAAATTCACTGACCAGCGTTCCAGCGCTTCAGGCAACAGAGTATGGTTGGTATAAGCCATGGTCTCGGTAGTAATTTCCCAGGCGCGATTCCAACTGAGATTGTGCTCATCCATCAATAGTCGCATCAGTTCGGCAACCGCCACACTGGGGTGAGTATCATTGAGTTGAAAACAGTTTTTTTCAGCAAACTGATCAAAGTTATTTCCGTTGACGGCAACCCATTGCGCCAGTACATCCTGCAAACTGGCTGAAGCCAGAAAGTATTGCTGCCTTAGACGCAGCTCTTTACCGTTTTCACTACTGTCGTTCGGGTAGAGCACCATCGAGATGTGTTCGGCTTCATTTTTCGATGCCACCGACTCTGTATAGCGCCCGGCATTAAACTCGCCCAGCTCAAATTCGTCAGAGGCAGCTGCCCGCCATAAACGCAAGGTATTAACCGTATTATTTTCAAAACCCGGTACCGGGGTATCGTGAGGAACCGCCAGAACAGTTTCAGTGTCTACCCAGCGTACCTGCGTCGCTCCTTCGGCATTGACATAAAATTCGCTTCGACCACCAAACTTCACGCGTCGGGTATCCTGTGGGCGTTTCACCTCCCACACATAGCCATTTCGCAACCAGTGATCCGGCTCTTCGATCTGAGCTCCTTCCTGTATTACCTGTCGAAACATACCGTATTCATAACGAATACCGTAACCGACGACCGGCAGGCTCAGTGAAGCACAGCTATCTAAAAAGCATGCAGCAAGACGTCCCAGGCCACCATTACCCAAACCTGCGTCAGCTTCTTGTTCTTCGATCTCTTCGAGTGTTATTCCGTAGCTATACAGCGCTTCTTTAACCGCAGATTCCAGACTCAGGTTCAGGGTAGCATTACCGAGTGCCCTCCCCATCAGGAATTCCAGCGACATGTAGTAGGCGCGTTTGCATCCGGAGTCCTGATGCTTTTGACGAGTTGCTGTCCAGCGCTCCATCATTCGGTCACGAACAGTTAACGCCAGTGCCTCGTATTTTTCGCGTTCATCAGGACTGCTGCCACAACCGAGCGTATGCCCCAGATGGCGCCTGAAATCATGATCGATCGCCGGGCTATCCATTTCCAATGGCGACAATACTTTAATATTTTTCATCTAAGCGTTCTCTAACTATATTTTGTGCGCGTTTAGCTTTTTACCAGTGGTTTAAACACTGACACCGAGCTTTCAGGCACCCACACTTTATTGTCCAGACCTGGCAATTCGGAATTTTCCACAGCAGTGTCCAGTTCACACGTCCACTGATCAACATTCATACAATGGGGAAATGAAAATTCCATATCTTCACGGCTTGCATTAAAAATGATGAACAGGCAATCCCCTGTTTCATTCGTTAACAACAAACCAACACACCGAGCAAATGATTCGCTCCATTGAGCTTCTGTCATTTCATGTCCGCTCGGGCTGGTCCACTGAATCCGGGGAATCCCTCCCTGATTCGTGACATGAACAAATTTTCGCAATCGCAATAGAGGCTCCGCTTTACGCAGGGCAATCAGTGATTTAACAAATTCAAAGAACTCTGCCTGTTCTTGCTTTAACGACCAGTCGAGCCAATTGATCTCGTTATCCTGACAGTAAGCATTGTTGTTGCCATTTTGGGTACGCCCCATCTCGTCACCGGCCAGCAATAAGGGTACGCCCTGTGACAGAAAAAGCGTCGCGAGCATGTTTCTGCGCTGGCGGTCTCGAAAGTTATTGACCGCCGAGTCATCGGTCGGCCCTTCGACACCATAGTTATCGGTGTAGTTGGCCTGGTGACCGTCGTTGTTATCTTCGCCATTCACCTGATTATGACGCTCCTGATAGGAGACCGTGTCCATCAATGTAAAACCATCATGTGTAGTGATTGGATTAACACTCGACCATGAACCACGACCACTGTGATCAAACAAATCGCTTGATCCGTGCACGCGGCGAGCAAGTTCAGGCAATATGCCTTCATCACTGCGCCAGAATCGTCGAACCGAATCGCGATACTTATCATTCCATTCCGACCAGCCCGGCGGAAATGCACCCAACTGATAACCGCCGGGTCCTATATCCCATGGCTCGGCAATCAGCTTCACTTTCGACAGAACAGGATCTTGCCTCACTGCGGATAAAAACGACCCACGGTTATCAAAACCATGCGGCTCACGCGCCAGGGTGGAGGCCAGATCAAATCGAAAGCCATCAATATGCATATCTGTAACCCAGTAACGCAGGCTGTCCATCACCATTTGCAGCACTCGTGGATGCCCGACGTTTAGCGTATTACCGCAGCCAGTATCATTAATGTAATAGCGAGGTTCATCGTCAAGCAGTCGATAATAGGACCGATTATCTATGCCCCTGAACGATAACGTAGGACCACGATGATCCCCTTCGCAGGTATGGTTATAGACAACATCAAGAATGACCTCGAGTCCCGCATCGTGGAGTTTGCGCACCATGGTTTTTACCTCACCCAGCCCTCCGCTGGAGAAATATCTCTGCTCAGGGGCAAAGTAATTTAGCGTGCTGTAACCCCAGTAGTTGCGTAAATTTTTGTCAACCAGGAACCTGTCATCTACAAAATGATGAATGGGTAACAATTCCACACTGGTAACCCCGAGTGCTTTCAGATGTTCAATCGAGGCAGGGTCCGCCATTCCTGCATAACTACCGCGCACTTCCGGTGCTACAGCATCATGTCTTATCGAAAAACCGCGCACATGGGCTTCATAAAAAATACTGTCTGAAGGATGGATGCGCGGTGCCTGATCGGAGCCCCACGTGAATGCAGGATCAACCACCACACACTTTGGCATGGCGCGGGCGTTATCGCGGCGATCAAAAGACAGATCCTGTTTTCCGCTGCCACTTCGGTAACCCAGATGCGCATCGGACCATTTGAGCTCACCATCCAGCAGCCGGGCATATGGGTCTACCAGCAGCTTGTTGGCATTAAATCTGAGTCCCTGCATTGGGTCATACGGGCCATGCACCCGATAGCCATAGCGATCACCGGGACGGCAATCTGGCACATAGCCATGCCAAACTTGATCAGTGCATTCGGGTAGTGTCAAACGGGCCCGCTCGTGTCGGCCACTATCGTCAAACAAACAGAGCTCTACCCGTTCCGCATCAGCTGAGAAAAGCGCAAAGTTAACGCCGCCACCATCCCAGCTGGCACCAAGTGTATGATGATAGCCCGGCAATACTTCAATTTGCGATGTCTTAGACAAGCGAGGTCTCTGTGGTGTGGTGAAACAATGGCACTAAAGTTTAACGGGAAGCAGATACCGCGCAAAGAATAAGATAAATAGTGCTCATTACTTGTAACGACGATTTCTCATTGATGTTAAGTCAGGACGAATCCCGGTACTTATTCAGGCAATGACAAATACCTATTCCGGCATCCAGAGACAATCTATTGACACTTAAAAATCTCAGCTGCATTTATTCGATATTAGCCATCGTGGCGAGTCTGTCAGCGTCGCTGGCACATAGCGCAGACATCATTGCACCCGGTAACTGTAACGATTTCATTAACGAGAAACCATCCGCTGTCACCTGTGGATTTATCTCGATGGCAAAAAACCACGATAAACCATCCGGCCCTCGAATCAAGTTGCCAATTGTTGTTGCGAAAAGTACACGCTCGGCTACTCCCAAACGCGCCATTTTCATACCCGGTGCGGGTGGCCCGGGGGCGGCGATCGGCTTTGGCTATGCCTACAATCCAGGGGAGTTTCTGGCGCCCTACGAATCTCTGCGCCGCGCCGGATATGATGTTGTCATAGTGGATCAGCGGGGCGCGGGCTTTTCAAGTCCACAGCTAACTTGCCCTGAAACCATACAAGCCTTTAAAGCGCTTATTGCACGTGAGCGAACACTGGAAAATGAAATTGATGAATATCAACGCTCCATCGCACAGTGTCGAAAAAGGCTGGTCAGCGATATTGGTGATATTGCGGATTTTGACACACTGCAGTCCTCCCTTGATTTCCTCTACATCATTAAGCACTTGAATTACCCATGGTGGGGCACCATCGCGACTTCTTACGCCACAGCAATCAGCCAGGCCATGGTGATGCTACAGCCCGATGTTTTCAACGCTGTAGTGCTGGATTCACCGGTACCACTGGATTACCAACAACCGATCACTACCGAAACCACCTATCAGTCAATTGTTAAAACCATCACTCGTTGTGAAGCCAGTGAGCGTTGTAACAATCGCTATCCGAGACTTATTTCACAACTGGATAAAGTACTGGAAAGCGCCAGTCACTGGCCCTATCGCATTGAAATAAAGGTTTACAACGATGCAGGTCAACGCGAAACCCACACCCTGGTGGTCGATAACTATGCGCTACTGGCGATTCTCTCTACTGCTATCTATAGCAATGAATCTATTGCCGCGTTACCAGGTGTCATTGATAAAATGTATAAAGGCAGCAATCAGGCGTTTAATATGTTTGCCGAAGACTACTGGTACCAAAGCACTGATTCCAGCTACGCAGACGGCCTTAATGTGACCGTGCATTGCAAGGAAAGGCAGCTACTGGAGGAACGCTATGTTAAAAATAATCCGCTATTTTTAAAGCAACTATCCAAAGACTCCAGGCGTGCTTTTAAGGCGCAGGCTGACTTATGCAAAACCTGGAAAATAAAATCAGATAATGAATTACTGCCTGAGCAGCAATTTAACGCAAGAGCACTGATTCTGGCAGGCAGCCTCGACCCGGTAATCAGTGACGCTGACGTACGCAACACAGCGAATAATTTTAGCAATGTGAGTACTGCTACCGTACCCGGCGCAAGCCACTCAGTTTGGTACCAAAGCGAATGTGTAAGGCAGCAGGTAGTTGATTTTTTCAACCAAAAGCCAACCCGGCTATCACAATGCGAAAGCTCACTACCCGCCTTTAAATGATGGCTGAATCATTCATCTGATCGATTACATGACCACCTAAATCCGCAACCAGCTCTACCAGCTTCGATTGCACTTGTGCTAACTGCTCTGTGTCTATTCCTCTGGCAACCAGTGACACTTGAAAGGTCGTGTGCTGTTTTCCCGGATAGCTGCCTAAATCAAGTTGTGGGAATTCTTTCTGCAGCAGTTCCAGGGGCTTCGAGATTAATCCCTCCGGCAAATCACAGACTACCGTCACGCTTCGCAATGTTTGACCATGCGTCAGCGTTGGGATGATATTCGCCAACATCGCCTGCATGATTCTCGGAACACCCGCCATGACATAAACATTGCCTATACAAAACCCGGGGGCGACGGAAACCGGGTTATCCACCAGCGTTCCCCCTTCGGGCACATTGGCCATCCGCATTCGAGCCTCATTGGCCTCCACATTCCGGCTGGCAAAGTAATCGCTTAACAACGAGACAGCTTCGGGATGCTGTAGCAATGGAACGCCAAAGGCGTTTGCGACGCACTGCGCGGTAATATCGTCATGGGTCGGACCGATACCACCGGTGGTGAACACATAGGTGTATTGACTACGCAGGGAATTAAGACTACCGACAATCACCGATTCAATATCTGGGATCACCCGACACTCACAAACCTGGATACCGACCGCTGACAACTTTGTCGCGATATGATTTAAATTGATATCCTGCGTACGGCCTGACAGTATCTCATTGCCGATTAATAAAACGGCAGCGGTAGGGTTTGTCGATGTCATGATAAAACCGGTGTTAATGTTTTTTAAAATGGCCGAGCGCTCGGTATAGCAACGTTAACACAAGGATACTTTCACACACTTGAAAAATTCGAATAACAATCCGATATGCCTATAGAGCTAACTCGTCTGATTCAACAGCACCAGCCGGTAGTCGCGCTCACCGGCGCTGGCATCAGCACTGCTTCCGGTATTCCCGCATACCGAGATGATACCGGTCAGTGGATGCAGCCCAAACCCGTACAAGCGCAGGAATTTCGCTCACAAAAATCCGTTCGGCAACGCTACTGGCAACGCAGCATGGCCGGCTGGCCAAACTTTCATCAGGCACAACCCAACGCAACACACAGGACGCTTGCTGCGCTTGAGGAGTCTGCAATAGTCTCGACAATCATTACGCAAAACGTCGACGGATTACATCAACGCGCCAGCAGTAAAAATGTGATTGAATTGCACGGTGGCCTCTCCGAAGTGATTTGCCTTGACTGCGGTGAAATCAGTCGACGAGACGAACTACAAAGCAGGCTTGAAAATGACAACCGCGAGTTTATCGGTAGTGATTTTAAAACTCGTGCAGACGGGGATGCAGAAATCAGTTCCAGCGGAGCCCCAACCGAAGAATTTATCATCCCCCATTGCGTGGTTTGTGGCGGTATGTTGAAGCCGAATGTTGTCTTCTATGGGGAAAACGTACCGCCCCGGCGCGTAGAAAAATGCTTCACTGAACTACAGGCAGCGGCAATGTTATTGTGCATCGGCACTTCGTTGGCGGTTTTTTCGGGCTTCCGGTTTTGTCGCGCAGCCCACAAGGCTGGCCAGCCCGTCGCATTGATCAATCAAGGTGCGACACGTGCAGATGAGCTTGCTACAGTTATCGTTAATGATGATTGTGCGTTGGTGCTAGAGCTTATCCAGCAAAACCTTAAGTAATAGTAGTTGAAGATCGAGCTCAGCAATAGCGCGTGGCTGGTCGTTGAAAACGACTATCTGGCCCGGTCTGATGCTGACGACTTACTCAGGGCCACTCTGCAGGATATCCCGTGGGAGCAGACGGATATCACAATCTTCGGGAGACAAGTTGCTATACCGCGGCTAAACGCCTGGTACGGGGATTACCAATATACCTATTCGGGGTCGACCTTCCCACCAAGAGCTCTCTTGCCGGCACTGGCAAGCCTTAAAGAGAAAATAGAGACGCAGTACAACATTCGACTCAATAGTGTTCTGGCAAACCTGTATCGGGACGGCCATGACGGAATGGGATGGCATAGCGACAACGAGAGATCTTTGGGGGACAAACCTCAAATCGCGTCAGTGAGCCTGGGGGAGCAACGACGATTTTTGATCAGAGAGAAAGCAGACAAGTCAAAAAAAACGGAGCTTCTACTGAAACACGGGAGTTTATTGTTGATGAGAGGAGACTGCCAGGTGAAGTGGGAACACTCAGTACCCAAAACGTCAAAACCGAAAAAGCCGCGAGTAAACCTGACATTCAGGAATAATACCGGGCCATCAAATTGACACGCGCATCGGTATTAAAACTTCCTGGGCACCCCCAGCAGGATAACTGCGAAGTCTGGTACCAGCTGTTTATCTGAGCCCTCGCACTTCCGCTACGCGCGACGGGTGACTATGGCCATTGCTATGGCAGAAATCGCTAAACACACCAGTACGGAAATCATCTTTTACTTCCTTCAAAGCCGCTCCACTAAAAATCAAACGACTGTTAACCAGGTTACCACACCAGTCAGCCACACTATGGACTGCGCTGATTGGATTTTCACAGGTGATAATGGCGCGCCCGGAAGGATTCGAACCTCCGACCGCCTGGTTCGTAGCCAGGTAC
>CAZNOB010000086.1:0-7170 GCA_964574535.1 uncultured Granulosicoccaceae bacterium
GTTACCACATATCCGGCGCCCCTGGCCTCAACCATCCCGCGTCCAGCCAGATTGAGTAACGCTTCGCGGGCCTCGGTGACTGGAGAGTGAACGTGTACGGCGAGTTCTTCAGCACCCAGTTCGGGAATGTCGTTCAGCACCAATAAAATGCGCGACTCAACAAGATTTATCTCAAGGGTTTCCAGCTTTGGTCGGTAACGCTCCTGGTATGCACGCACTGCGCGCAACATTAAAAAGAATTCGTGATTGCCCATTCGGCCCTGGTCAGCGTTTTGTGAGGCGTCCTTCGCAGAACCCGGATAGGTTTCAGGGTGACTGAACACCATAGAGTACGAGCCCTGGTGAAAGCATAGTGGCGATCTGCCGTAGTCATCGACTGATAGAACCCTACCGACGAATATCCAATGGTCACCGCCATCCAGCTTGTCATAAGATTCGCATTGAAATCGTCCGGCACAATTTGGAAATATTGGTGAGCCGCCGATTCCTTCTTCCCACTCGACGTTGGCAAACTTATTTTCCTGCTGACGGGCGAAATGGTTCGACATATCCATTTGATCAGAAGCAAGTATGTTGACTGCAAAATGCGTAGCGGTCTCGAATATTTTGCAACTCGGCGTATCTTTAATGCTGCTCCAGAGAATCAGTGGCGGGTCCATTGATAGTGAATTAAAACTACTGGCTGTGACACCCACGTTGGTGCCGTCAGGGGCGCGAGTCGTGATGATGGTAACGCCCGTCGCGAAGTTGCCAAGCGCTCGCCGGAAGTCTTTTGAGTCGAATTCAGTCTGTGAGGTTGACAAATTTAGTCTCCAGGACAGTAATCGAATTACCAGTGTGCAGCATGGCCACTGGTCGAAAAACTGAATTTTTCTGATGTTTGATATCGTTTTTCCTGATGGCAGTGTGTGTCTCCATGGAAGCAAGGCGGTTTCCTTCAAAGAAAAGTTATTTGGTTTTCGCTCTCCTGCTATCAAGTCATAGTGTTTATTGATGGCTGGCATCAGAAATTATCGGGGCTTGAGACGCTCGTTTCGGAGATAATCGGGTCACCTACAAGGAGACACGCATGAAGCTCTCGTTTTTCACTATGCCAATCCATCCTGTTGGCAAAGCCGTTGCCCAAAGTCTTAAGGAAGATCGTGAAGCTTTTCTACTGGCGGATTCGCTGGGGTATGCTGAAGCTTACTGCGGTGAGCACACGACTGATCTGGCCGAGACCATTACTTCAACCGTGGCCTTTCTGGCAAGTTTAGCCTACGAGACTAAACAGATTCGCCTGGGGACTGGCACCGTGAATATGCCGAATTCGCATCCCGCACGGGTAGCTGCAGAAGTAGCGATGCTGGATCATATGCTGGAAGGCCGATTAAATTTTGGTATATCACCCGGTGGTTTGATGTCTGATGCTGAGATGTTTGGCACGATGGACAAAGATCGCAACGCCATGTTTCTTGAGTGCATCAACATGGTGCTGGAAATATGGGCCGGTGAAGCACCGTACAATCTTAAAGGTGAGTTCTGGGATATAACCACCGAGCGCACAACTGTAAAAGAGATCGGTCAGGGAGATATAATAAAGCCATTTCAGGATCCCCATCCTCCCATCGTAGGTACAGCAGTCGCCCCGTTTTCAAAAGGGGTCACGGCAATGGCAGCAAGAGGCTGGCAGCCCATTTCCGGCAATTTTCTGCTGCCTAAGTGGGCTGCGACCCATTGGCCAAACTATGTGGAAGGCTGTCTGGAAGGGGGTTATAAGCCTTCCTTTTCAGACTGGCGTGTCGCTAAAAATATCTGCGTTGCAGATGATGCTAAAACCGCCCGCGCATATGCCCGGGATCCCGGTAGCCCGTATGTTTTTTACTACTCCCAACTGTTAACAAAAATGCGCAGGGGAGGGCGACTGAACCTATTTAAACATGATCAGAACATGCCGGACGAAGATGTAACTCTGGACTACGTTATTGATCAATTAGTGATTCATGGTGATGTGGAATCTGTTGCTGATCAGCTTCTATCGGCTCGTGAAGAGATTGGGCCTTTCAAGCATCTTGTTTACGCAGGGCACGACTGGACAGACATTGACCTTGGCCGAAAGTCGATGATACTAATGGCTGAAAAGGTCCTTCCGATTCTACAAGAAGCAACCAAGCACGAAGAGGATTGGAAACTGGACAAAGCTACTGCATAGGAAACCCATCGTGATAACTGCTTTAACTATAAAAGTTGTGAGGGTTATGCACATCCTCTCATCAGTTTGGGTGCTGATTCTTGCGGCGGTTATTTTGGCAGATGTGGTCGGGCGTGTTTTATTTTCCGAGCCACTCCCCGGAACAAAAGAAATCCTCCAAAACTCCGTTATTGCAGTCACATTCCTGCAAATCCCTTTAGCGATCTACTCCGGGTCGATGTTACGAACCACGCTGCTTAATGATCTAATGCCGGCGTTTATGAAAAAACTCGCACGCACCATTGCTTTCACACTGGGCTTTATTCTTTTTGCGGCAATTGCTTATGCTACTTTTCCTGAAGCTATTGAGGCCTATCGATTAGCTGAATATGAAGGGGAGGGATCGCTGCGTATCTACACTTGGCCAGTCCGGTTTTTGATTGTGATAACGGGGGCATTTGCCGCATTTGCCTATTTGACGCTCATAGTGGCAGATTGGCGGGGTGATCTGTCTGATGATGAGTCACTGGTCAGCTATTAATATAACAACTACATTGGAATTCTAAACGTGGCGACACTCATCTTCAGTATCCTCGCGTTACTGCTGGTTCTCGTTTTTCTCGGTGTTCATATTGCCGTAGCATTAGGTGCAGCAAGTGCTTTAGGGGTGTATCTGCTGCTGGATAGTGCTGACATTGCATTATCGGTACTGAGTGGAACAGCCTATGAAGCTCTGCGCAGAGACATCTTTATAGTTATCCCGCTTTTTGTTCTGATGGGCGGTTTTGTCAGTCACTCTGGTGCTGCCAAAGATATTTACACAATCAGCAATCGAGCTTTTCGAAAAATTCCGGGGTGTCTTGCCGTCGCAACGGTATCTGGCAATTCAGTTTTTGCGTCCATCACCGGCGTATCCATTGCATCTGCCGCTACATTTTCGAGGATTGCTTATCCTGAAATGGTTGCACTTGGTTACCAAAAAAACTATGCCCTTGGTGTGATTGCTGGTAGTGCCTGCCTTGGCATGCTCATTCCCCCTAGTATTCTTATGATCATTTGGGCTGTTTTGACCGAAATTTCCATAGGCGCAATTTTTATTGCCGGCTTGTTACCGGGGGTGTTGCTGGCGCTGTTTTTTGTCATGTACTGCGTCGTTAGCGCTAAATTAAATCCAGGGAAAGCACCGCCCTGTCCCGCATCATTCGATGACGGTACCACCCCGGCACAACGCAGAAGCGAGTTGATAAGCGGTCTGTCCATTTTAAGTCTTATCGCTATCGTGATTGGTGGTATCTGGGGTGGTTTTTTAACCCCGACAGAAGCAGCAGGAATCGGTGCAATCGGTGCACTCGTCGTCGGTATAGTCAAGGGGATGCGAGGCAAAGAAATTTTATATGCCATTTATTCCGCGGGAAAAACCACCGCGCCTATTATGATTCTGCTGATTACTGCATCGATGTATTCTCGCTTTCTTGCCATGGGCGGGGCAATTAGCGTTATCCATGAGACCCTGTTTTCTATTAGTGAAAACCCGACTATTTTACTATCAATGATTTTCGCTATCTGGCTGCTGCTTGGGATGTTTATAGATTCAACATCCATCATCTTGCTAACCGTTCCTATATTTGCACCGATAGCCAATTTGCTGGGTGTTCATGAGCTCGCGTTCGCGATTTTTGGCATTCTTGTTATTGAGGCCGGACTGTTAACGCCACCATTCGGATTGCTTATATTTACGGTGAAAGCAGCAGTGCCTGATTCAACCGTTAAATTAGGCATGATCTATAAAGGTTCTATCCCGTACTGGATTATGATTCTTGTTGTCGCGATTCTGGTTCTAATGTTCCCGGTCCTCACCACGTGGTTACCGCAGAACTTGTTGTGATTGCAACTTGTTATCAGCGAATGCTTAGCGGATCGGCTTCTAATACGTTGTTTAGCTCTTGTTGAAGCACATCTGCAAACGCCTGTGCTGCCATACTGAGCGGGCGAGCCTTATGAGTTATTCTCATATACTCAACTTTCATGGTCGGCCTGGCCAGCGGCGTAAAAAGACGATCTTTACCATCTTTATCTGGCGGGCTTAAAACTGCAGGTAGTATCGAAACCCAATCGGAATTAGCAACCAGGTCGAGAGTCCCTAACATGGTGTCCAGTTCAAGGGTTTCTTCAAGTTCAATTCCATTTACCGAAATATAGTGTTCTATCAACGCTCGGCGAGCATTCGCTTTTGACGGCAAAATCAAACGTAGCGGTGGTAGTTCCGACAATACAGCCTCGGATCCCAGCTTGAGTTTATTCTGTGCAGAAGACGCCAGGCACTCTCGATCAATCCCCATTCTAGTGGCATTTAGGTCTAGCTTCGAATTGTATAAAGGCACTACAGCGAAATCCAGCCTGCCTTCGGCGACGTCCTGGGATAGTTGACCTGAATACGCTTCGTTTACAGATACGCGAATGTGCTTTTGTTCTTTAGCAAAGCGAAGTAGCGTCGGGCCTAGTACAGCTCGTGCAAAAGCAGGCATTAAACCTACAGTAATGTGTTCGGACAGGACACCGGATAACTCGCGCAACTTATCCTCGGCGGTTTTAACTTCGTTTAAAACTGAAATAGCAACCTTGTAGAATTGTCGTCCGGTCTCTGTCGGTTTAACTCCGGTAGAACTGCGGTGAAAGAATACGACATTGTAGCGACTCTCTAACTCACGCACATGCATCGAGAGTCCGGATTGTGTTGAATTCATCCGAACAGCAGCAGCAGAGAACGAACCCTCTTCGTACACAGCGGCAAAGAACTTAAGTTGTTGAATTTTCAGGCTATATTCCACCGGGAAACGCAGTTATATTAAAGCTATCATATTTTCTGTTGGAAGATATAGATTAATATGAATTGTTATGAGTACACTTTATTGGTCCAATATCTAATGGAATACAGTCAGATACAAAAGTGGTGGCCGGAATTGCTGTCTGGCGCTACTTGGTTATGCACCTTTAAAACTGTTACCTGCACGGATCCAACTGTCGCCCGCATGGCTAATTTTTACTAAAAATGGAGCAGTTCATTCTTAATCTAACACCATTGCCAGGGATAATAGTTGCCCCCAATGGTGCAAGATGTAATCAGACACACTATGCAAATATACGTTGACCATTGGTGCTTTAGTAATCCAGTTAATAATGGACTTTGGTTTCCATTGAATAGAATGAATGCTTGACCCACTTAGGAGAGGAAAATGAAAATCTTACACAGTATATTGGTCGGTGCTATTGTGACCGGCTCAGCGTTAGTGAGCTCGGCTGCTTCGGCAGATTCCTTCACATTTCGTATTGGCTCCGGACATCCGAAGGGACCGGCGCCCTATGTAACCACCATGTCTGACTTCTTCGCGGCTGAAGTTAAAAGTCGTGTTGCGGATCGAACAGAACATACAGTGAACTTTGTTGAAGCCTATGGTGGAGCAATCGCCGGCGTGGCTGATACATTAGAATCAGTTCAGAAAGGCATTCTTGATTTCGGCGGTTTTTGTATTTGTTTCGAGCCATCAAAAATGTTTCTTCACAACTTTCCTTATTATTTGGCATTTGGTCCGCAAAAGTCATCTGATGCTATTGCGGCTGCAAGAACCGTTTATGACGAGAACCCGTGGCTCGAACAAGTCATGCAGGATGAGTACGATCAAGTTTTCCTGGGGCTTGGAGTTTGGGATAACTACCACCTTGGAACCAAAGATGACTGGGAAACGGTTGCAGATCTTAAAGGTATAAAAATTGGTGGTGCCGGACCTAACTTACCCTGGCTCGAGTACGTCGATGCCATACCAGTTCAATCTACACTTCCAGAAGGTTACCTCGCACTAAAAACCGGTGTTTACACTGGCTGGTTGATGGTTCCTTCTGCCTACAACGGATTCAAGTTCTATGAACCCGCTCCATACTATACATTAATCGGTTTTGGGGCTATGCCGGTCATTGCACTCACGATGAACAAAGAAAAAATGGATTCCCTGCCGCAGGAGGTTCAGGATATCATCCTCGAAGTTGGCGCTGAATGGGAAGCGAATAATGGTGCCGCTATGGATAAAGTACAAGAGTTTGGTTTAGGTAAGTTAAAAGAAAACGGCGCTATCATTAAGTCTATATCCGAAGAAGTACGTGTGGAATGGGCAGAGAGTCTTGCAGGATTTCCAAAGGCTCAGGCGGCGGATGCTGAATCACGTGGCCTGCCAGGGCTGAAAGTTATGAACTCTTATATAAAAGCGTCAAAATCAGTTGGCCATGTATGGCCAGTTGAATATGATCTTGAGTAACACGAAGATCTGGCATTCCCTGAGTATTCCAGCCGCTATCCTCAATATTTTAGGGTAGCGGTTCGGGTATCATTCTGCACATATCACTTCGATGAAAAAACTGTGAGCAATACGGGCAATAAACTATTGGTTGCTCAAGTTGAATTTGCAACAGATGAATGCAGACCACTTACATATTTGAATTAGGTTGATAAAAGTAAACCTGATTGACTCCATCAGTATTCTTAATTGGTTCTTTAGCATTTCCTTGTAATAAAATGCAGAGAGAAATCTAAATAATCTACCTACCCATTCCCCACTGATCATAAAAAAGGAAATACTTACCATGAGCGAAAAATTAACTCCAGATGCGCCAGCACCAGGCTTGAAACTACCGCTAGTGGGAGGGGGAACATTTGACCTGGCAGCAGAGAAACCCGAAAACTTTACCATGGTGTTGTTTTACCGTGGACTACATTGCCCCGTCTGCAAAAACTATCTGGGCGGTATGGCAAACTTATTAAGCGACTATGAAGCAGCGGGTTTTAACGTTGTTGTTGCGTCAATGAATGGCGCTGATTTAGCCGAAAAGGCGGCCAGTGAATGGGGCTTGGGTAATCTGCGGGTTGCGCACAGCGTCAGCGTTGAAGACGCTCAAAATTGGGGGCTATGGATTTCAAAAGCATTCAAAGACGTTGAGGCAGATATATTCAC
>CAZNOB010000086.1:7270-8685 GCA_964574535.1 uncultured Granulosicoccaceae bacterium
ATTGCTTATTTGTTTTCGCAGAAGTAAAAACTTTGTGGAATCAAAATTCTGATGCAAGTTCGCCATTCCCATGAATAATGCGGGTCTGGTTCGGTCATTCACTAACATCTTTTATCGCGATAGCAGTATTCCTGATACTGTTAACAATAATTTTTTATAAGATCTTTCCTTTAAACTAGGACATAGTGGTGACAGGCGAAAATTTGACGACGGTTTCGCTAAGCTGACCACAGACTGAATGCATCAATTGCTCTAACAAGGGCGCTTCGTTCTTCGGTGTATTGTCACTTTGTGGAGTGATTGCACATTGGTACACGCAAGCAATATTCATTGAATGAATTTGCTTTGCGCCCTTGCTCGTGTACTCATGAGTGCGATTGTCAGTGTTATATATTATGACAACAAACGGGAGAATCAAGATGCTTAAAAAATCTTTAGCAGCAGCCACCCTGATAGCTGCCACGACGATATCTACATCGTCAGTACACGCAACAGAAGCACTTTATCAAGCAATGACCGCTGCCATGGGTGAGGCAATAGAGGACGCACGTTATCTGGATGTTCTGGCAAATTATGGGATGCCAGCTCCTGACTTTAAAAACGATAAATCACTCGTAAACTCTGCCGATTATCCATATCCGACTGACGTCGAGAGTGGCACGTTATTGCATCGAGTACTCGAAACCGAAAAGCTGCGCCTGGGTTGGATTGCTGTTGGAGCTCCCTGGTCAGTACCCAGTAAAGAGGATCCCGCTAAACCTGTTGGTCTTTCTGTAGAGTACTGGGATATTATTCAGGATAAGCTAAACGCTCACTACGGTAAAAACATAGAGCTGGATTGGGTGGAATACACCAGTGCTGTCGGTAACAATGATATGTACAAGTGGCTCGCTACAGATAAAGATCAAGACTGCGCGGGACTTGATACGGGCTCTCCAAATAATTGCTATGACATCATCGGCGGTGCGTATGCGATAAATGCTCGGCGCAAAGAGATATCTTACATGTCGCCTGCTTATTACCCGCTAAATATGTCAGTTGTTCGGACACGAACTCCATTCAAAAATCCGGATATGAAGCTTACTACTGCAGAAGAGATTATTGCAGCAATAGCTGACCCGGAAGCCGGTTTAATTATCGCAGGGTATGAAGATACTGGTGAACATTCTATTATGAAGGGTTGGGAGAAGAAGTTCGGTAAAACATTTACCATGAATTTCCGTACACCTAAATCAAACGTACTCGAATATGCAGAAACTGCTGATGCTCATTTTGTTATGGGTACAAATGCGCGTTTGGCTGTTACACGTCAAAACACTCCTGACTTCTGTTCTGAATGTGAGTTTACGCCAAACATACTCGTGTTCGGTGGTGTTGGATTTGCAACCGGGTTACCGGAAAAATAGTATTCTGAA
>CAZNOB010000086.1:8785-18987 GCA_964574535.1 uncultured Granulosicoccaceae bacterium
CTTTCTGGCTACACCGATCGGACGGCGTGGGTTCATCACCTTAAAGAATTCTTCATGCCAGAGGTAAACAAACGGCTGGCAGAAACTGGTAACTACACCCTGAACTACACAGAAGCCTTCGGTACGGTGGTAAAGCCCAGGGGTGAATTTAATGCACTTCAGAACGGGATTGGGAATCTCGGGCTGATCGTGACAGCTTTTCACACCGACAAAGTACCCCTTTCAAGCGTATCCTATGTGACACCGTTCGTTAGTACCGATTTAGCTCTGACATCTAAAGTTAACGACGAGTTAACTAACTCAATTCCGGAAATGAAAGCAGGGTGGGAGAAGTTCGGTCTGGAGTTTCTGGGTCACATGGGGACGATCAAAAGCTATGCTGTTTTATCAAAAGAACCAATCGATAGCCTTGATGATTTTCAGGGTATTAAAGTATCTGGCGCCGGTCTGAATCTACGGTGGCTTGAAGGGTTGGGCGCGATTGGGGTGCCAACAGCTTTGCCGAAGTTCTACCAGGAGGTAAACAGCGGCGTATCTGATGCGTTGATTGGCTGGGGTGATGTAGTAGGGGCATTCAAACTTTGCGAGGTCGCACCGCATTTCTTGTCTGCTGAAATGGGTGCAGTCTCAAATTTCACTGTCGTCGCAAACAAGCGTTGGTTTGATCAACAATCCGAAGAAGTACAAACAGTCCTTCGTGAAGTCACGACAGATTACCGTGACCTGATGGCCGAAGTGACTACTGCTGGTGATGCTAAAGGCCGCGAAGCCTGCGTGGCGCAAGGCGGAACGGTTAGCGAATTGCCTGCAGAGCAACGGCAGGTTTGGGCAGATACGTTACCTAATATTGCCACAGAATGGGCGCAAGCAGCTGATGCGAAGGGACTACCGGGAACCCGGGTTCTGGAAGAGTATATGAATAAAATGCGTGAAGCAGGCCAACCAATTGCACGTGAGTGGGACCAAAAGTAAGTAACGCAAAGAAAGCGTTCACAGTATGTCCGGTCCAATCGAATCCCGACCCCTGGTCCTGCGCTTAATGAAACCTGTGATGTGGCTGCTCAATTTAGCAGTCGCGTCGCTCAATTCATTGGGCACACTTTTTATCATAGCCATGATGACTTTGATCTGTGCGGATGTTGTCAGTCGCAATCTGTTGGATACCTCGTTACCCGGTGTGATCGAACTTACCGAGCTTGGGATTGTATCTGTCGTCTTTTTGCAAATCGCAGATACCTACAGGTCGGGGAAACTTATGCGCTCTGATGGTGTGATCAAGGCGATAGAAACGAAAACCCCGCGTATTGGAATGCTGTTGAATATTGTCTTCGACATCACGGGCGCGGTGCTGTTTTTCTATATTGCCAAAGGCGGGCAAAAGCGATTCAGTGATGCCTGGGACGGTGGGTACTACCTGGGCAACCAGGGGTCCTTCACTGCACCCACCTGGCCTATGGAACTGATTGTAGCCATTGGTTCTTCCTTGTTGTGCTTGCTGTTCTTCGCCAGCGTTCTTCGAAATACAGGCTTGTTGTTTGGCATTGTACCCTCGGAAGCCAATCGGACCAGAGGCAGTTCGAACGTATGACGGGCCTTGAAACAGGCATTATTTCTGTCATCGGAATTTTGTTTTTCGTAATTTTCGGGATGTATATTCCTGTGGTTTTAGCCCTGGTTTCGTTGATCGGAACCTGGTTCATTACAAGCAACTTCGAAATAGCGGTCTTTCTGCTTTCGCAAAAATCAGTCGAGACTATATCTAGTCAGGAATTCGCAGTGATCCCACTTTTTGTACTAATGGGTTTGCTTATATCTATTTCGGATATCGCCCGTGAAACATTCAGCGTTGCTAACTATGTGTTTCGCAAAGTCAGTGGTGGTTTGGGGGTGGCAACAGTCGCAGCGAACGCGATCTTTGCGTCTATCACTGGAGTAAGTATCGCTTCGGCGGCGGTCTTTACACGCGTTGCAGTGCCCGAAATGCTTAGGTTTGGGTATCATCCACGTCTGGCAGTCGGCATCGTGGCTGGTAGTTCTGTGCTTGGCATGCTGATCCCGCCCAGTATCTTACTGATTGTCTATGCGTTCATTGCCGAGGTATCTGTTGGGTCGTTGTTTATCGGGGCAATAGTGCCGGGACTAATACTCTCTGTATTTTATTGCATCGCCATTTTGGTCGTTGGCAGATTCCGACCGGAATGGGTGGGTCAGGAACAATTGACTGCTAGCGAACAAAACGATGATATGAACCTCGCAAAAGCTGTGAAGCTTCTTGCACCCATAGTTTTGTTAATTACGTTAGTCATCGGTGGCATTTATGGCGGCTTTTTTACACCAACTGAATCCGGTGCAGTCGGTGCAGCTGGTGCACTGATATTGACCATCGCCAGAAAACGGCTAACCTGGTCGACGTTCTGGAAAGTGACGGTGGAAACCGGGCATGTGACCGCATCGATCTGTTTTATGATCATCGCCGCAAGCATGTATTCTTCAATGCTCGGGCTCTCCGGTGTTCCTACCGAATTGCAGCAATGGGTTGTCGGATCTAACTTTGGTTTGCTCGAGTTGATTATCGCTTATGTCGTAGTCGTGATCATTCTCGGCACACTGCTGGATTCGATTTCCATAATCCTGATCGTACTTCCAATTTTTATCCCGCTCCTCAATCATTTTGGTGTCGATCTGGTCTGGTTTGGTATCTTGTCGATTATCGTTGTTGAAGTAGGGTTGCTCACCCCACCACTTGGGATCGCAGTTTTTGTTGTTAAAAGCAGTCTGCAAGATAATCAAATTTCCCTGAAAGATATATTTTTTGGTGCAATGCCATTTGCCCTGATCATGTTGATTGTTGTCGCTCTGATCGCAGTGTTTCCTGCACTTATTGTGTATTGATCAAGTATATCCCACTTGCAAATGCCCACCAGGCTCTGATGGCTTGACTGAATTTTCGAACCGTATACATCTGCCGTTGTGTATTTGATTAAAGAGCACGTTATTTATGCTCATTCGTTGAATGATCTCATTGAAGACCATCGGTATACGTTGTGTGAGCAACTTCGTAATCCAGGTTGTTTTGCAGTCAGGTGATGATGCATTTTTATTGACTCGTGAAAACGAACTTTGGTAGCGTGAGACCAGTCGAACGTCTACTCTGCCAAAAAAAGGTTTGTTAATGAAAAAGTCTGACAGCATCGTGATTCAGGACCGCACAGGCCGAAGAAAGTTTTTCCGCACAGGGGCGGCGTTTGTTCTTGCCGGAAGCTCAATGGTTCAGGCTCAGGAATCGATACGCTCCGATTGCGACAGCCAGGGCTATAGTGGAGAGAAAAATCCACAGGCCGAAGGCAATGACAGCGACACCGGAGCGACCGGCGATCGTCCGGGATGCGGCCGGAGAAACCCTCCGGCGCTGTCAAATTATCAAAAGAAAAGTGACGGCACGGTTCGCGTGCGAAAAGTAAAAGTCTGAACTCGTCCGCACCAATTTAAAGGTATTCCAACGAACCACTGGCTGAAAACCGTTCCCGCGGTTGATTATAAAAAGGCTTACTCAGACTCCAGAAGCTCGGCAATGAATTTATCTTTGAGGGGCAGCAGTTCACCGGCTTCCTTCATGGCGCGAATTGTTTCATCCAGCATGGGGATAAAATGTTTGTTCTTTACATGTAGATAGTGATAGAGGTCATGCCTTTTCAGGGGGGTGTCAATCAGGTGTATGGATTGCAAGTTGAGTTTACTGATCAGTGCTAAGGCGCTTACACTTGTAGATATGGCTATATCAACGCGTTCACGTTCCAGCATTTTAAATAGTTGGTCAGTTCGATCAACAGCGACTACATCTTTGATATCCTTGAGGCCAATCTCCGCGTGTTTCATGCCACGAACAATGCCCACTCGATAGTTATTCAACGCACTCCAACCATTCTTTTGAATATCTTGCTGGATATCTGGTGTTCTGGCGAACGCTCTTGATTCAAAAAAAGTGTAGGGCGTGGGGACGCGAATTAGTGTCGGGTACAGGTTTCCAACCTCATGTATGCGGACCAGTTCTCCGTCAATGATGCCTCTTGCCGATTGAGCAAGAGATCGTTGGGTGGGCAAAACCACAAACTCAAGTGGTATTCCGGTACGTTGGTAGATTTCTTTCAGTATTTTTGAATAGACTACACTGCTGGGCGTGTTTTCCAGTACTGAGATAGTCAGGGCAGACACATTTTTACTGGCAACAATGAATACGATGAAAATGATTCTGAAAAGAAGATTCATCCCTGACCCCAAGGCAAAATTACCGCGAAAGTGTATCACTGTTAGCCCGGATTATTCATGAATTGGCGAGAATATCGTGAAAAAAATGAGGGATCGTGGGATAGAAGTACTAAGGCAAACAGATTGGGCAGAATTGATTACCCCAATAGGATAGTAATACACCGTTGACTCGCCTTTATTCGGGAAAATCTGTAATTCGATGTCAGGGTTGCGGGGTGTTTATCAATAAGACAAAACTGAATTCCGAGCCTTCCCCGATAGTGCTCTCCAAAGTGATCTCTCCACCCAGCAGCGCGCAGAGTCGCTGGCTGATAGCAAGGCCCAAACCAGTACCACCGTATTGTCGGGTTGTTGAAATATCGGCTTGTACGAAGTCAGAAAATAGTCGTTCATGTTGTTCTTCGGAGATACCGATTCCAGTATCCCTGACGGAGAAGCGAGCGCCGGTGCCTGAGTCGGTGTTGTGTTCGCTTACGTGAAGAAAAATCTCACCCGCTTTAGTGAATTTACAGGCATTGCTCAGTAAATTGATCAGAATTTGTTTAAGCCGGAAAGGGTCGGAAGTTATAAATTCCGGCGTACCGGAAAATTCGAGTCGAAGTTGGTTATTTCGATCTTCTGCCATCGGCTGAACGGTTGTACAAATTTCATTAAGTAGTTCCGCAAGATCGATCACTTCAATAGCGATAGTAACTTTTCCGGCCTCCAGTTTTGAAAAATCCAGAATGTCATCGATCAGTCGTAGCAGATGTCTGCCAGACATGGCGACTCTGTCAAAGGGTTCGGTGTCGTTTTCTTCTTCCTCTGCTTCCTCTCTGAGCATTTCGGTTATACCGATTACTGCATTGAGTGGTGTACGAAGCTCATGGCTCATGTTGGCTAGAAAGCGGCTTTTTGTATACGCCGCTGTTTCTGCCTGCTGGCGTGCTGCAACCAGTTCGTCGGTGTTGTGTTCAATTTGATTGATCATTTTGTTATAAGCTGATATTACATTGCCGAGCTCGTCCTGAGTTGACCAGGCGACTGTTTCAAAGTCATCACTTTGCTCGGCTTTATTGATCGATGCTAACAGTCGTTTTATGGGTCGACCAACCGTGTATTGTAGAGTCAAGTACGCTATGACCGCGGCAAAACTGACCAGGAGAAAGAAAAACAATCCCCACGTCCACTGGTCTCGTTTTAGCTCCTCTCGTTGTGGCAGGTTGGTATAGTAAAGATCCAGTGTACCCAGTGGCTGGTCTTCAAGCTGCAGATCCCTGGAAAATAGTTTGAAATTATCACTCTCTTCGATGCAACCCGGGGGCGATTGATACGGTTCGGGGGAGCCCGTCTCAATCACATGAACGCAAACGATTTCCGTGTGCAGTGCAATGGTTTGCAGACTTCGATTCAAGCCCTCACTGTCAAGTGTCCAGAGAGGGTGTGCGACGGCCAGACTGTGAACCTGGGCTATCGTTTCAATTTTTTGAATCAGGTTTTTTTCTGTAAAGTTGATCTGTATATACGTATATGCGGTCCCGATAATTAAGGCCACAAGAGTAATCGCTGGGATTAGTATGACCAGAAATTTCCACGATATACTGCGAAAGAGTTGACTGGATTTCACGAAGGCTTGGCTTGGTTTGTTAGATAGTTGTTATAGAAAAGAAGTTATGAATCTTGCAGCCATTTTGATATTTTCTTAATCTAGATCAGGCTGGACGATTCATGAGCCTAATTTCAGTCAGCATGGGGCGTCCAGAGGAAATCTGGCTAAACGGGTCGGTCAATCGTCTGAGAAACGTGGCCCGCCACGTGTCGATGAGGATGGGCCGAGATTTGACGCCAGATTTTCTTCTGGTGTCGAATAGACACACTGCTAATTTGAAAAAGGTGCCCAAAAAGTGGTTTGCAACTGTATACATATGATATGCGCTAATATTTACTTGTCGCTTTATGAATAATCCAGGCTAGACAATGCTGTAAATAATTGGGATAAAAGGTTGTTTTTCTGCGATTCAGTTGACTGTACTTAATCTCAAAAAACAGTTTTAGTGAATAATTCAGATGGAAATGACCGTGTCAACTGTAAATATACTGTATGTTGAGGATAATGATGATAACGCCTATATGTTATCTCGTCGACTAACAAAAAGAGGTTTTAATGTAGTCACATCCACTGACGGTAAGGCTGGTGTAGAAACGGCTCAGGCTCTGGTACCAGACATTATTCTAATGGATTTAAATCTTCCTGTGATGGACGGAATAGCTGCCACAAAACTACTCAAATCTGATGGCAAAACTGCTGGTATTCCTATTATTGTCGTTTCCTCTCATGTACTTCCCGGCGAACGGGAGACTTCAATGAAAGCAGGTTGCGATGAATACGAAACCAAACCAATCGACTTTGAACGTTTGCTGAAAAAAATTCATCGGCTCACGGGCTCGAATGTCCCGGGTTAACGGGTATTTAAGGCCAGCCACAGCACGGACTTTCATCATACAAAGCCAGAAACCCTGGAGTTGCATTTGTCACGTGTAAGAATTTTCAGCTACAGACAAAAGTAGTCCGTTAAGCATATAGTCCATCGAAAAACGCAAAGCGTTTACAAGCACGACGACGCGCCGCTCGGCGGGTCACTGGCCCCCGAATTCTATTTGCATAATGCAACAGTGGGTGAGATCGTTAATAGAAAAATGCTCCAGTGAGTTTATGCGGCCGCCATGAAAAGCATTGATGAAACGCTAACCGGCATCGTTAGTCGGGTCACTTACCATAATCCGGTAACCGGATGGTCGGTGTTGCGTGTGCAGCCGGTTAACGCACCGGGGCAGCAGGAAACAGTTACCGTCCATCAGACTCGTGTATTCGCCGGTGCAACGGTGGTGTTTAGCGGCAGCTGGACACACAACCAGAAATTCGGCCGTCAGTTTAAGGCCACACAGGCCCATGAACGCAAACCCGCCACAATTGCTGCTATCGAAAAATATCTGGGGTCCGGTCTGATTAAAGGGGTAGGCCCGAAGACGGCGAAGAAAATCGTCAGGCACTTTGGCGATAAGACGCTCGAGATATTTGAAAACGACATCGATCAGCTGACCGATGTTGCAGGTATTGCCGATCGCAAACTGGCAACCATCCGGCTGGCATGGTCTGAACACTGCGCGATACGGGATGTGATGATGTTTTTGCAGGGTCATGGTATCAGCACGCTATTCGCCGTTCGCATTTACAAGAGCTATGGTGACAATGCGATTCAGATCGTTAGTGAGGACCCGTATCGACTGGCGAATGATTTCTATGGCATTGGCTTTTTCTCGGCCGACAAGATCGCCTTGAGCCTGGGGTTTGCTAAAGACAGCCCGCAACGGATGGTGGCTGCGATCAAACATGTGCTGGCCGCGAGTCGTGAGCACGGCCACTGTTATTTGAGCTTGCCGCAAATTTTGCAAGGCGTAAAGGATCTGATTCAACTTGATCTTGGAGAAAGATTGCCCGCAGAGCTTGCGCAAATGAAAGCGACTGATCAGTTACGCAGTCGGTATCTGCAGACAGACAGCCAGATCACTGAGTGTTTCTATTCAAAGTCGCTGTACTACGATGAGGCGAGTGTCGCCGCGAGCCTGAGGAGCAAGAATAACGCTGTAAAACAAGATACAGAGCGAGTTGCAAGCTGGACCGACCGCTACTGCGAGCAACACGATATCAGATTGAGTGATGAGCAATCCCATGCAGTAGAAAACGTAGTACGACATGAAGTCTCTGTGCTCACCGGTGGACCTGGTTGCGGAAAGACCACCACGACACTTGTTATCGTGCGATTACTCGAAGCGATGCAACGCCGGGTACTATTGGCGGCCCCGACCGGACGCGCTACCCAGCGTATGAGTGAAGTGATCGGTCGCGAGGCAAAAACCATTCATCGATTGCTGGTTTGGAAAAACGGTGAATTTCAGATGAATGAACAGTCCCCACTTGAGGCAGACTTTTTAATCGTCGACGAATGCTCGATGCTCGACATCAGCCTGACTGCTGCTTTGCTCAAAGCGGTACCGAGAGGCTGTCAGGTGCTATTGATTGGTGATGCTGACCAGTTACCTTCGGTCGGTGCCGGCAACGTACTGAAAGACATTATCAGTGCCGGTTCGATTCCGTGTTTTCGTTTGACCACTGTATTTCGTCAGGCGGCACAATCGCAGATCATCGCCTATGCTCACACAATTAATCGCGGGGAAACGCCGTTTATTGTATCGCCGTTTAAATCGCCCGAAGTCTGGCAGGATAGCTCGGATTGTCTTTTTATTGATGCTGATGAAGCCACTACCGAACAACTGCGTTTTATTTCCCGGGTAAAGAATTTTTATGCATGGAAGACAGATGAACTGGAAAAACTGAGCGTTGAATCGCCTTACGAATTTCGTGTTCAGGAAGCTCTGACATCACCTTATCAGGCAGAGTTTCAGGTGCCTGAGAAGTTTGAACACGTTGATCTGCAGCGGGTTACTGAAAGCAGCGATGATACAGAGGCGCTCATGGCTGTCATGCGGCAGATCCATCCGTGGTCGTCGCTGCATTATGGTCTGTCGGCGATTGATATTGTTGTAAAGCTATACCTCGAATGGATCCCCAGGTATCACGGGGGTGAAACAGAAATCCAGATTCTCACCCCGATGACTCGTGGTTCACTGGGTACTGTCAATTTGAACCAAGTGATTCAGCAGCACGCAAATCCGCCGAGCCAATCCAAATGCCAGTTAAAAGTAGGGGAGCGGATCTTTCGCGAGGGGGATCGTGTGATTCATCGCAGAAACAACTATGAGCTGAATGTGTTTAATGGAGATATTGGTCGAATTGTCTCTATTGACAACGAGAATCTGAGTTGTGTGGTTTCGTTTTACCCGGACAGCCGGGAAGTAGACTATCGCAAGGAAGATATCATGGAGCTGGACCTGGCCTATGCGATCACTATCCATAAATCACAAGGCAGTGAGTTCAGCGCTGTTATTATTCCGGTGCTGACGCAGCATTTTAAAATGCTCTACCGAAATCTGATATACACCGGTCTTACACGGGCAAAGCGTCTTGCTGTGATCGTCGGCAGCCGTCGTGCATTGTCTATGGCTGTGCATCAGCAGGATACCGGCTTGCGCCAGACTGCACTGGAATCTTTGATTCAAAAAGACGGAGACACGATGAAATGACATCATCATTATCTGTCAGGCTTATATCTGCAACACCATAAGTGACTCTGCCTGAAGGACCTGTCGTTTTTGATCTTTTCGAAAATAAAGCCCTCCGGCAGGGAAGCCACTTGCTTCTGCCGGTTCAGCTGGTAACGTAGACAAATGAATCGAGACTACGAAAATATTCTTCACCCGCTAACTCATGAGCAGTTTTTTAGTGAACACTGGGAACAATCACCCTTACACATTGAGCGCAACGACCCCGAATACTTTATCGAGCTGTTGTCTGTCGCGGAAATCGAGGCATTGCTGTCTGCTGGCAATCAATTTTTTCCGGATGTGCAGCTAGTCAATTCAAACGCCGATACGCCGGTTGCAGAGTACACAGGTGAAAATCAGAAAATTGTAACGCCCGGTTTGTGGCGCCACTACCACGCCGGCGCAACGCTCATCGTATCTGGGGCTGCACGGCGATTTCCGAAAATCGGCAATTTGTGTCGGCGTATAAGTGGTGAATTGCAAATGCGCAGCCACGCCAACCTGTATTTGTCGCCGGGCAGTCAGCAGGGATTCGACGCACACTACGATACTCATGATATTTTCGTGCTGCAGATCTCCGGGCGTAAAGAATTTCGTTTTTATCACTCAGATATTGAGCTGCCATTTGTAGACGCTCAGTTCAACCCTGAGCATCTCACCGCGGGTCCCGTTCAGGAAGCCGTGCAGGAGATAGTGCATCTGCAGCCGGGCGATTCGCTCTACATTCCCCGCGG
>CAZNOB010000086.1:19087-20736 GCA_964574535.1 uncultured Granulosicoccaceae bacterium
CCGTGCAGGAGATAGTGCATCTGCAGCCGGGCGATTCGCTCTACATTCCCCGCGGGGTGGTTCACGATGCGGTAGCACAGGGAGAGGAGCCTTCGCTGCATATAACGCTTGGCGTTTATCCTGTTGTCGCAAGAGATATATTGCAGGAAATGATTCAGTTGGCAGCGGAAGCCGACGTAAATTTTCGTCGATCGATATCGGTCGTTGAAACAGCAACGAATGATCGTCTGGACACGCTGCAGCAAATGCTCACGACCATAGTAAACCCCGCAAACTACGAATCTGCGCGCGCACGTTTGTTTGATGAACTAGCGCTCGATATGGTGCCACCGGCCGAGGGCCAGCTCTCGCCAAGGGGGGCCTGGAAAGCGTTTGGTGCCTTTAGTTCGATCAACATAGACAAGAAATCAATACTCAGTGTCGGGCGAGAGGGATCGGTGTTAAAACTCAGGGTAGCGGGACAGGTTCTTGAGTTTTCTGAACCGTTTGCTTCAACAGTTGAGCATTTGATTGATCAGAGCGCTGTTACTGCTGATTCCCTGAAAGATCTCAATGATGAGCAGCAGTTGGCGTTGTATGAGCAACTTCGCAATGCAGGTTGTTTTTCGGTCGACAGATGATGCATTTTTGTTGACTGGTAAAAACGATTTTTGTTAGCGTGAGGCAAGGCAAACCAAAAAAGGTTTTTTAATGAAAAAGTCCGACAGTATTGTGATTCAGGATCGCACAGGTCGAAGAAAATTTTTTCGCACCGGTGCGGCATTTGTACTTGCCGGAAGCTCAATAGTGCAGGCTCAGGAATCGATACGCTCCGATTGCGACAGCCAGGGCTATAGCGGAGAAAAAAATCCGCAGGCTGAAGGCAATGACAGCGATACCGGAGCGACGGGTGATCGTCCGGGATGCGGCCGCAGAAACCCTCCGGCGCTGTCAAATTATCAAAAGAAAGCTGATGGAACTGTTCGCGTTCGCAAAGTAAAAGTCTGACTTAAGAGGGCCGAATACAGAGGTTTGGAGGACTGGTGACTCTAATATATTTAGAGTCAGTTTGTTCCGTCTTCTGGTTTCTACGTTTCTGTCTTCCGAATACGCAGTAGCTGCACAGTCGCTGCAGCCAGTCAATTTATCTATCACAGCAGGCATGTCTTTTGCGAACATGCTACTGCGATCACGGGCAGTATGTCTGTTCGATTTATCTTGCCAGGTCTTGCCGCTTAACCAGCCCGCCCGCGCAACTCCCCGCTTTAAACCCATATTCCTTGCACAGTTCTTATTTACCATTGCTTTTAAGAATAAGCATGGCAACTCTGTTGCCGCGACTATCGGACGGCTAATCGCATAAGCAACATTCTGTGTTATCAATTTTTCTTTTTCAGGCCTCCTGTACGTGCCATCTATATTTTTCTGTAATTTTAGAAGGAATTACAACAACATGTTTGCATCCGAATTCATAGCCAGCTTTAGGCTGGCATTTATAGCGCTGATCGTGTCAATTTTGATTGGATGCGGGGGTGGTGGATCTGACATAACTGGGGACGGACAAGATACAGAAACCACTGATGGCGGAGGAACCGATTCGGGGGACACTGGCACTGACGGTGGCGACGGTGGCGACGGTGGCGACGGTGGCGACGGTGGCGACGGTGGCG
>CAZNOB010000087.1:0-20698 GCA_964574535.1 uncultured Granulosicoccaceae bacterium
GCAATACAATATGATTAACCAACGTTCAGCTCACCGTAGTTACAATCTATGTTTCAAAAAATAAAACAGTGGCGTGAAAAACGTATTCTGGCTAACAGCCCTTACACGACACAAACCTGGCAACAAACAAAGAAAGACCTAGAAGTTCTAAATCTGCTGGACGAAACACAACAAAACCGGCTATATGAACTGGCGACGCTTTTTCTGCATCAAAAAGACGTAACCGGCGCGCAAGGTTTCGATGTGACTGACAACGTGCAGCAATCTATTGCCTTGCAAGCCTGCTTACCGATACTAAACCTGGGTCTCGATTGGTACAAAGGCTGGACTTCAGTCATTGTCTATCCGGCTGCCTTCAGACGCGAAAGCACAGAAATTGACGAGTTCGGTGTGGCTCACACAAAGAGTCACAATCTCAGTGGCGAAGCCTGGCTGAGGGGCCCGGTAGTGCTGGCATGGACTGACACTGAGCACGCCGGCGCTCGTGATGGCCACAACGTAGTCATACACGAATTCGTACACAAGCTCGATATGTTGAATGGACGTGCAAATGGATTTCCACCCATGCAGCCTGGCATGGATCACAAAGCCTGGACAGAAGTGATGAGTAACGCCTTTGCAGACTTTCAGGTCAACCGAAAAGAAGGTCTCGATCGATATGGTGCTACCAACCCTGCTGAATTTTTCGCAGTACTCAGCGAAGTATTTTTCGAAACACCCGATTTATTATTTGAGGCTTACCCAAAGGTGTATGAACTGATGGCAGAGTTCTATGTGCAACATCCACTTCAGGATCATTCATAATTTGACGATGGCATCATCTATAGATTCGCAATCGTCCAGGGCAAATCGCCAGGAATCACCTCGAAGCGAATCTCCATTATTCAAACACACCGGGTAATGCCGCCGTCAACCTGAATATTCTGCTCAGTGATATAAGCGTACTGAGCTAGCGCTTACCTAAAGCCACTACCGAGATGCCAGTGGATTGTTTAGACAGTTCGGTAACACTTTGTCTTCGCCAAAGCGCCAACGGCAAACCTATGTGTAGCTCAGTTCGGTCGTTTTACCGCGAAAAAGATAGTAGGACAGCACGGTGTAACAAAGGATTGCCGGCAGCGTGATAACACAGCCCCAAAGGATAACCCGTAGCGCTTGCGGTGAGGCGGCCGCCTCCCACACGGTGAACTGACCTGGAACGATCATCGGATAAAACGAATATGCGAGCCCGGCAAAGGCCAATATGAATACACCGGTTGTCATTAAAAGTGGCAGCAACTCTGACGTGCCAGGCTTTTCAGTATAACGACTCAGCAGACGGTACAAGCCTGCCAGCAACGCAGCTGTTGCTATTGGTAAGGGTGCCAACAGGAAAACCTGCGGCACACTTAACCATTTGTCGAACAGTTCCGGACTTACCAACGGATTAACAATAGACACCGCCACCAACCCCAGCGCAGTCAGCAGCACTGAGCTACGTGCGCTTTGAATGGCTGTTTTTTGTAAGTCACCCGTTGTTTTCAATATCAGCCAACTGGCACCCATCAACATGTAGGCACTGGTAACGCACAGTGCGCTCAGTATGGCAAAGAACGTTGCCGCGAGGGTTTGAGAAAAACCGGTGATATAGATGCCGAGCATGTACCCCTGTGTCAGGGTTGCGAGCAACGAGCCTGCAACAAAACAATGATCCCAGAGATTTTTCTGTTTAGCTTTTGCTTTAGCACGAAAATCAAACGACACGCCTCGAAGTATCAGCCCCACAAGCATGAGTGTGACCGGTATATACAACTTACCCAGTATGACGCCGTGGGCGACTGGAAAAGCCACCAGCAATACCCCGACACCCAATACAAGCCAGGTTTCATTGGCATCCCAGAACGGGCCAATCGATGCGATCATTTTGTCGCGATGCTGTTCAGACTTACCGGCCATTAGTAATCCGGTGCCCAGGTCAAAGCCATCGAGCAACGTATACAACAACATTGCCAGGCCCATCAGGCCAAGAAAAATGACCGGCAGGTAGTGATCTGGTATCGCACTCATAGCGTTCCACCTGTTATGGGGCCTGGTGTCTGGTTTATTGGCCTGAAATTTATGTATTTATCAGAGCTATCAAAAACCGGTGGTGTAGAGGCCACTCTTGCAAGATAAAAGAGAGTTGAAATGTATGCCATCAACAACACCGCGTACAAAGACAAATACAGGGTCAGCGATGCGGCAATATTTGATGCTGGTGCACTACCCGCAGCACTGCTGGTGGCGAGTACGCCCTGTACCAGCCACGGCTGCCTGCCGATCTCAGTGACATACCATCCTGCAAGGGTTGCTATCCATCCGGAGAAAGTCATAGCCACCAACACTCGAAGTGTGAGACGTGGCAACACGTTGTGGCGTATCAGCTTAAACGCTGTGTACCATGCAACCAGTAGCATTAATATGCCAATGCCTACCATGATCCTGAAACCAAAGAAAAGTGGTGCGACAGGTGGAGCTTTTTCAAAAGAGTTGATTCCCTGAATCTCACCGTTTAATTCATGTGTGAGTATCAGGCTGGCAAGTTTTGGAATGCCGATCTCGAAGTGATTTTGCTGTGTCTCTGCATCCGGTACTGCAAATAGCAGCAGTGGCGCACCTCGCTCTGTTTCCCACACGCCTTCCATAGCAGCGATCTTTTGAGGCTGGTGTTCAAACGTATTGAGTCCATGAAGATCACCAACGAAAATCTGTATGGGTATAAGCAATGCGGCACCATACACCGCTGTTTTCATTGCTTTTCTAACACCGGCTGTTTTGTCATTGCGAAGCAGCCGGTAGGCAGACAAACCAGCAACCAGAAAACAGGCTGTAAGTCCTGAGGCAATCATCATATGCGTGAAACGATACGGCATAGAGGGATTAAAAATCACCTCCATCCAGTTGGTCACATGCGCCTGTCCTTCGATCATTTCGAACCCTGCGGGTGTATGCATCCATGAATTAAGTACGATTATCCAGAATGCAGACAGACTGGTGCCAACAGCAACCAATGCGGTGGATAAAGTATGTAGCCATGGTGGCACACGTTTGCTGCCAAACAACATGATACCGAGGAATGTGGCTTCCAGAAAAAATGCTGTCAGCACCTCATAGGCGAGCAACGGACCTGCAACATTGCCTACCGTCTCCATGAAGCCAGGCCAGTTGGTACCGAATTGAAATGACATGGTGATACCGCTTACCACCCCGAGGGCAAAGGAGAGCGCGAATATTTTCACCCAGAATGCGTAGGCCGTCATCCATGCTTGATCACCTGAGCGATGAAACTGAATTTTAAAATACAACAGGATCCAACAAAGCGCGATGGTGATAGTCGGGAACAATATATGAAAGGATATATTGGCTGCGAACTGTATCCGTGCAAGTACAAGCGCGTCCATAATTTCAGGCTAACTCCTTTTTTTAGTCAGGATATTAAGTTTGTCTTTCATTTCCAGTAGCCTTGGCACTTTGTTGCCAAATTTCAGTAGTAATTGAAGATCGGACCTGCTCAGCTTTAACAGATCATCCGACCAGTCCGAGACCTGTTCCATCAGGTCGCACATCTCTTTTAATCGATTCTGTGCGTGGTTGAGCTCTGGTTTCGCTGACGAGTCGATCAGCGTTTGACGCAACAATGTCAGTGTCGGGTCGAGCTCCCTTTTGCGTTTCTCCTGCAATAAGGTCATAGCAATATCGAGCACATCGTCCGGGGTGGAGAAATAGTCTTTTCTGTCTCCCGGTAGGTGTTGTGATTGCACCAGCCGCCAGGATTGCAGCTCTTTTAACCCCATACTGACGTTTGAGCGGGACAGATCCAGCCGATCGGTAATCTGCTCTGCATTCATCGGTTCCTGCGCGACGTAGAGCAGTGCGTAGATCTGCCCGACCGTACGATTAATGCCCCAGCGACTACCCATTTCGCCAAAGTGCAGGATAAATGCTTGAATTGAGGGATCCAGATCTTTCATTATCTATCTTTACTGTTTTATCGGTAATTTCAGTAATTACTGAAATAAACGAAACAAGTATATAATTTCTGTCAGTGGAAATTCAAGACCCTGGTGCGATTTCTGATCTGATACTGGCAGCAATGGCTATGCGTTGTGAAAATGCCAGTTGCGTTCATTCCGGTACCGTGCCGAGACAGACACACCAGACTTACCCGTTGCCGCCTCGGAGATAAGCAACGTTAGCTCTGTAATAGTCCTGGAGCAACGGTTACCTGAGACATCAGGTCCGGGAATTTACAGGTACGGAAATTCCGCCTGTGGGTTGAAAAATATAACACCTTTCTCGTGGAGTGCACCGCGAAAAGACTGAGGTGGTAGTCTGGAATTTTGTTTGCGCTTACAACTGCGCGATTCGCTTGCGATATCAGATGCTGTCCGCTACATCAGTATGCACTAATTGCTACGGTTTGAAATGTTGGGATTAACCATCCTTACCAGCACTTCGTCCTTTCGAACAATATGATGAAACAATGCAGCCCCTGCATGTAGAGCGATCAAAACCCAAACCACATAGGCTCCACCTTGCTTGTGTATAAAGTCCATAACACCTTCAAAACTTTCCCAGGATATGCCCATCAATCCTAGAATCAGTGTGTTAAACAACCAGGTATCTTTGAAAGACGGCAGCTCAATCGAGAAGAAGAAATCCGATGGACCGCCGAATCCAAGGTATCCGGTTAGTGGTATAATAATCATAATCAGGTATAGAAGAACATGAGCCGCGTGCGACGCCAGATGCTCGATTCGGCTTCCCGGCACGTTGTCAGGCTTTGTATTGGTTGCCTTCCATAGTATCCTCAAAACTACAAACACCAGTACTGAAACACCGATTGCTGCATGCGTTGAAAGTAACGTTAGCCCGAAATCCGATCGAGGCTCAAAGAACCAGATTCTCCAGTAGACGATTACATAGTTTGCTATGAAAGCAAAAGCGACAATCCAGTGCAGCATTATCGCAACCAATCCGTAACCGCGTTTTGTGTTTAAAAACATGAATTTTTCTTGTTTAAAAATTACAACCAGGGAGGCGAGATTAAGAAAAACTCGCATATTGATTAAACATCTTACACTTATTCAATCATCGTGTAGAGCTGCAGCTTGAAACTTTCGATAAAGTAAACGCACTCGGTAGCGGTGCACAATGCCTGGGCGGACTTTAGTGGGTACACTATGTGATTTCTTCATTGACAGAATCGTATTTGCTGCCCGGCACCAGCAAAACCCACACGCGTGTAATAATCGAGATTGGAAAGCTGGCGAGAATTACGAATACTCCTAATATCGCCCTGGCAATATCATTTCCTTCTCTGTGATTTCCCTCTTGCTCATCAGCTCTATACGCTCGCAAACAATGATTAGGACCGTCAACAGGCCTAAATGCAAAGTCGATTATAGCTTCCACACAACGCCACCAGAGCCGTAATCTGGTTTTTTTTATATTTGCGAAATATCCGGTTCTGGCGGATATAGTAACATCCGGGTTACCGCCTGCGACTGCGTTTCCAAGCTGGTCAATAGAAACCAGTACTCTAAGTATGTAACTGTCATTTTCTGCACGGTCCACCACTGACTCCAGATCTGTCTACCCTACTTTTTATAGCAAAGTAATTTAGCAAGTAAATATTATAAAAGAATAAAACCGTCTTGTGCGCTGCCGTACGCTCAACCACTACAACTCTCGGTGAGTTCACTCCCGCAGATGATCCGGCAGCGCACGCGTAGACGAACCACTTTGCAAGATTTCCATTCACCTCTGTTGCGTCAACGCTATGGTACAAAATCAGCTCCTCACGTACTACTACAACCAAACGGCGCCCCTGGCAGAGCAAACCGAAGGTATTTATCGCTCTCGCGGTTTTTCCAGAGTTTCTTTGTATTCAGTCAATTAACATTGACAATAGGTCTGACCGGTATTTGCAAAACGACCCATAATGACTTTTTTTGACTAACGGGTTTTGGATCGTTGTTATAATTTGCCCTCCCCTGCTGGCACCGCTATAAAGCGGTGCCAAATTCATACGACATAAATAACCCTGTTAACAAGGCTGAACCGCCAGGGTTTTCACACATCCCGTTTAGTTTAAAATACACACTTCTATAAGCTTTAGTTCCGGCAATAGAAAATGACACCTATTGCTGTCTACACCTATTTTTGTTTAAAGCAGGACGGTCAAACAACTGTTAACCATTTCAGGGTATCTGGTATTAGCCCCCACTGAATACCATTCAGCTCATCACGCATGGCTCGTATCTTTGGCCCGGGCATGCCAGTGCCTACCGGATATTCAACTCCATCGTGAATCAAGGTCCCTACTGCCGCAACAACAGCCGCTGTACCAGTGAGCCCGGCTTCACAGCCCGAATTGGCAGAGCGTTCAATCAGCTCTGAGATGCTGAGCTCTCGCTCTGACACTGTTAGTCCTTTCTCACGTGCCAGGGTTAATATGGACTCTCTGGTGATACCGTGCAGAAATGACTCATCCAGTGACTTGGTAATAATTTCATCGCCGTCAACCAGTATGAAGTTCGCTGCACCTGTCTCCTGCACATCACCGTCGGGACAAAATAACACCTGATCTGCTTTGACTGACACTTTTGCACGCTCAATGTGTTTAAGCGCACTGGCATAGTTGCCACCACCTTTTACCATGCCGTGATCAGAACCACACCGCACGCCTTGATCATCGAGTAACAAACGCAGACTCGCTTCTCCACTGGAAAAGTAATCTCCCACAGGAGACAACAGTATATAAAGGCTAGAGGTTCCGGTGGGAGCCGCCGCTTTTCCAATCGCCGGTTCCGTACCTATATGAGTTGGGCGTATATACATAGAGGCAGGTGCATCAGGCACCTGATCCCTAAAGTGCGCAACAGAACTTGTGATCATTCGTGCAAGCTGCTCTGTATCTATAGCAGGCAAATACAACAGATTACTACTTTGTACAAAACGCTCAATATTTTTTTCCATCCGGAAAATAGCCACGCTGCCGTCAGTTTGTCGAAACGCTTTTAAACCTTCAAAACAGGTGCTCGCATAGTGCAGAACATGAGCTCCGGGATGCAACGACAAGCTATCGCTGGATACAAGCTCTTCTTTACTCCAACTACCATCAAAATGACAAATCGACATTAGCGGCATGAATTGCGTGCCAAATTCACCGGCCATATTTTATATCCTGAATTGTTAGCTTCAGCCGAGCTTCACCAGGTAGCTCGGCTGGGTCTTAAAGTGAACTGGTCTTCGCCACGTACAATCACGAGGCGTACACACCGGGTCACATCACGGTATTTAAGGATTTTCCGAGCTCCGAGCTACTTCACGCCTGCGCAATCCACTTCAACTTTCGCACCAAGCGCGAGGGTTGTGCCCCCAACAGGCTGCGCGTGCGGGGAATTGGCCAGAAACAAAAAACACAGTGTAAATTTCTTTGAAGTCACCCCACTCAGATATATCCTCTAAATTTTGGGCTTCTGTCGCATCGAAAATACGGGCAGACATGAAAACCTGCCGAGCTTTACCTTCTCCTAATCGGACAATAACATAAGAACCAATCGTCGCTGGTATTAATCCAGGGTGCAATTCGGTGCGGCCGAACTTTGTATTGTCTGTGGCAAAGGTAACAATCCCGAGAGATAAGACTCGTATCGATATCCTCTTTTACAAAGCCTGTGTGGTTAGCGAGTGCAGACAAGAACTTAAGAGTGGTGACTGACCCACCGGCATGGATTTGCTCAAGCGTAATGTTTAATAGCTTGAGTACAGCCGGGCGGTCGGGACCGTGGACTATCACCTTAGCGATCATCAGGTCAAAGAAAGCCATCTTCGTCAGGCAGGGTTATCCCTAACAGGCCCAGGTCACCCAATTCTTTCCACAGATCTGCGGGAAGTTCATTCTTTTTTTTCCAACACGGCTGCTACTGGCTTGATCCGTTCCAGGGCCCAGGATGCGATAGTGATCAAATTTCATAGTTGCATTGGACATAGTAGAACCTAACCCGATAGCCTTAGCCATCGTCTTC
The DNA here is from genome assembly GCA_964574535.1 of uncultured Granulosicoccaceae bacterium. GTDB lineage: Bacteria > Pseudomonadota > Gammaproteobacteria > Granulosicoccales > Granulosicoccaceae. The sequence continues at coordinate 8,052 of CAZNOB010000087.1, forward strand.
GTGTGTTTAGTGAAGTGGTGTGATGACCAGCCTCAAGCGGGAACCCATTTACCCACACCTGGTTTTGCGACGAAGTCAGCTAGCAATGCCTCGCGATCAGCATGGAATGCAGCTAACGCCTTCTTCTTTACCGGCCCAAACCCTCGCACTTGATCAACACGTGATAGCAGCGCAATGGCAGCTACAGCGTTGTCGTCAACTAATTTTTCCGTTATGGTCTGCAGGTCTTGCTCATAGATTTTGATCAGCGCTCTTTCGGCTTTGCGCTCTTTACTATGCCCAAAAACGTCAACCAATGTGCCTCTGAGAAACTTAGCTTTGGCCAGTACACCGAAAAGGCTTAAAGTATAGGCCCCAAACTCTCGCTTCTTAGGCCTGCCATTGGGCGCTTTCCCGGGTAAAAATGGCGGGGCCAGATTAAACGAGAGCTTATAGTCGCCGTCAAACTGATTGTTCAGCGTTTCCATAAAAGCGGGGTCGCTGAAGAGACGAGCCACTTCGTATTCGTCTTTGTAGGCCAGCACTTTTGCGTAATTGTGAGCTGCAGCGCACACAAGCTTTTCGGCAATCGACTTATCGCTAAGCTGTTCAGCAGCTTTTCTAAGCTGTTGAATCATCGATTTATACTTCCGGCCTAATTTAGCGTTTTGATATTTTTCCAAATGCAGTTTTCTATGTTCGATAAGTTCACTTAATGATAGATCCGCCATAGCAGTTGATTTATCGTTGGTTTGAACGGATTTCAGAACCAGTGCCGGCTCATGGCTTAAAACCCGACCCCAATTGAATGCATTAATACTGGCGTCTATGGCTACGCCATTCAGCGTTATGGCTTCGTGTATCGACGCCAATTTGAGTGGCACCAAGCCCGATTGCCAGGCATAGCCAACCATCATGATATTGGCCGATATCTCATCACCAGACAATGATCGAGCGATGTTTGAAAAGTCATAAAAATGTTCTTGACTGGTAACGGAAGCTGCTATCGCTTTTTTAACAGTCGAATTCTTGAAATCAAAATCACGCTCTCTAACAAAGTTAGAAACCGGCGTTACCCTGGTATTCAAAACCGCATGAGTATTTGTATCATCACATAAGGAGAGGCCCTCACTCGACGAAGCTACTACGCCATCGGCCGCAAGTAACAGGTCGGCACTGCCTTGAGAGATGCGCGGTGCCAGCGCAGGATTGTCTGGATTCGATATCTTAATATGACTGAGCACGGCACCACCTTTTTGTGCTAACCCGGCCATGTCCATTACCGTCGGAATTTTATCCTCAAGGTGCGCAGCCATTCCCAGTACCCCACCAATGGTCAGAATGCCGGTTCCACCCACACCCGTTACGGCAATATTCCACGGGCGGGTGATACTCGGGATCTCAGGTTCGGGTAACTGACTCACATCGGCTGATGTACGCCCTCCCATCTTTCTTAATGCGCCACCTTTTATGGTGACAAAAGACGGACAAAAACCTTTTACGCACGAGAAATCCTTGTTGCAGGTTGATTGATTGATTTTACGTTTACGACCGAATTCAGTTTCAACCGGATCAATGGCAACACAATTGGATTGCTCTGAACAATCGCCACAACCCTCGCAAACCGCTGCGTTAATGAACACTCTTTGATCAGGATCTTCTGCTAAGCCTTTCTTACGTCGACGGCGAAGTTCAGCAGCACAGGTTTGTTCATAGATGATTGCGGTGGTCCCTTCGACTTTGCGTAGTTTCAACATCACTTCATCGATGTGGTCGCGGTGCAACAGGATTGTTCCTGGTGCCAGCTCGCTGCTGTTGTATAAATCGGGTTTAACTGTCAATAGGTATATCTGCTTCACACGTTCCTGGAAGAGCTGATGACTGACTTGCTCGGGACTCAGTATTCCATCAACGGACTGGCCACCCGTCATGGCAACCGCATCGTTATACAAAATTTTATAGGTGATGTTTGCACCCGCAGAGACCGATTGCCGAATGGCCAGTGAACCCGAATGAAAGTAAGTTCCATCACCCAAATTGACGAAGCGATGCTTTTCTCCCGAGAACCTGCTGATCGCAGTCCAGGGTACGCCTTCCGCACCCATGTGCGTAAACGTTTCTGTGTTTCGGTCCATCCACTGAGACATAAAATGACAGCCAATACCGGCCATCGCCTTAGAACCCTCAGGTACGCGGGTAGACGTATTATGTGGGCAACCCGCACAGTAATGAGGCAGACGTACGATAGGCGAATTGTATTGCTCATTCCTTTTCTGCAGATTCTCCAGCCTGGTCAGCTTGGACTTTAATCTTCCGGCTAAATCACCCTGTATTTCCAGACGCAATACCCGTTCGGTGATCGCCTGTGCTATGGATGTAACACTCAGCGCTTTGGACAACGGTAGAAAAGGTCGGTCGTTTTCATCGAACTTCCCAACAATTCTCGGACGCACATCGCTGCGCCAATTGAATAGCTGTTGCTTGATCTGGTTTTCAATGATCTCCCGGCGTTCTTCAATGATAAGAACTTCTTCCAGCCCTTCTGAAAACTGACGAATGCCAAAGGGCTCAAGGGGCCACGGCATCCGGACTTTGTAAATTCGAATGCCAATGGTTTCCAACTCACGATCGTTGATATCAAGTTCTGCAAGCGCCTGGCGCACATCCTCATAGGCTTTACCCGACGCAACAATGCCCAGTCGGGCTTTCGGTGTATTAATCACCGTCCGGTCAATGCCGTTTGCACGTGCAAATGCGATTGCCGCATAACCCTTGTATTCCTGAAGTCGTTCATCTTGCACCAGCGGCGCATCAGGCCAACGAATATTGAGCCCGCCACCTGGCATCTCAAAATCATCAGGAAGCACTATTTTTTGATTCTCCTGAGATAAATCGATAACAGACGAGGTTTCAACCGTTTCGGAAATGACTTTGTAACCCACCCAACATCCTGAAAACCTGGACATGCCAATACCCAGCAGTCCGAGCTCAATAAACTCATGAACTGATGACGGATAGAGCATCGGCATCAATGCAGAGATGAACGCATGATCGGATTGATGCGGGATAGAAGATGATTTACAAGTGTGATCATCCCCGGCGAACGCCAGCACCCCGCCGTGTTTTGATGTTCCGGCGGCATTGGCGTGTTTCAGCACATCTCCGGATCGATCAACTCCCGGTCCTTTTCCGTACCAGAACCCGACCACACCGTCTTTCGTTGGCTTTTCTGATAACCCCACTTGTTGAGACCCCCAGACGGCCGTCGCGGCAAGGTCTTCATTTACACCCGTCTGAAACACAACATCCTGATCTTCAAGATATTTCTTTGCGCGTTGAAGTTGCTGATCGTAGATACCGAGAGGCGAACCTCGATAGCCGGAGATAAACGCTGCCGTATTCAGCCCTGATTCTCGGTCGTGTCGCATCTGCGTCATTGGCAACCGCACCAAAGCCTGGGTGCCGGTCATAAACGCCGTGCCCGTGAGCAGGCTGTATTTGTCGTCCAGTTTTATCGGTGCGTTCAAAGTGGAATTACCGCCGGCAGAGGCTCTGAGAAATACGTCGAATAGTTCAACGCGCTCACAAGCCTGTTTCTATGGGTAAATTTTATTTAAACCGGCAGAAACGTCGTTGCTAAATGCATTTCGAATTCACCGAATGAAGCAATGTTGTTGCAAAATTTAGATGAATTTTAAAACAAGGTACTAACAATGAAGAAAATCAGGCAACAAAGAGCCCATTATCAGATAGGAATGTCTGTCGTGTTCTTGACCTCGTTTAAAGTTAAACTCGTGTACACAATGGAAACATGAGGAAGTTCTACAAGAATGTTCTTTATGGTTTGTTCGTATTCCGATACGCTGCGCGCAAGAACGCGCAAAATATAGTCATGGTCACCCGTTGCAGAGTAGCACTGCAACACTTCGGGTATCGCTTGAACCGCCTGTTCGAACTCATTGAGTGATTCCCGATTGTGCTCTTTCATTCTCACAAAACAAAATACTACGATCGAATATCCGGCCGCTGATGCATTGAGAATATACCGCTTAGCTTCAATCACGCCAGATTCTTTGAGTTTGTTAACTCTGCGCCAACAAGGCGTGTGACTTAGACCGGTTGCCTCTCCCAGTTCACGCATTGTCAGATCCGGGTTCTGTTGTAGTGCTCGCAATATGCGTTTGTCAGCATTGTCCAAGTGAGATTCCGTCTAGGTTACTTTGCTTCAAAACTATACGTTACCTTGGGACATTTTTGTCCCTGATTAAGAAAATTTGGAACACTATCATATATTTGTATGCGGTTTAAGAGCAGAGTTGAACTACCTGCCTCACAAAAAAAATAAATGGAGTACCCATTAGACTATTTCTGTCAAGCCTCCGTAAAGTATTGCCTCAATTAGATAGGCGCCGGTGTCCCGCTCAATTTGGTAGATTCATGGCATGATTATCCAACGCCTTATAGGGTCACTGTTTGGTCTGCCGATACCGCTTTTAAGCGGTTGTGCTGCTATCGAGGCCAACACCTATGTTTATGTAATTTCTTCGTAGACAGAATTGTATTTGCGGCCTGGCACCAGTAAAACCCACACACGCGTAATAAAAGAAAATGGCAAGCTGGCGAGAATTACAAATACTCCTAACACTGTCCGTGCGATATCATTTCCTTCTCTGTGATTTCTCTCTTGTACATCAGCTCTATAGGCTCGCAAGCAATGATCGGGACTGCCAATAGGCTTAAATGCAAAGTCGATTATAGCTTCCATTGTACTACCCTGCCCCGGAGTTGGAATACCGCTAATACACTGCAATTCAATGTTGATGGAATTGCAGATTAGTCGTTACGGTTTGAATATCTCTCGACCTTATTCTTGTTTGCCGCGATCACATAGAGGTAAACGGACAGCCACTAATAAGTAGCGAACTAAACTTCAATCATTGGAATATCTTTACCGGCCTGGCGCCACCTAAAATGGCTGCCCTGATAATACGCTAGAAATTGCAGGATTCAGTATCTCCCAACTTACAGGCCTGCCGATATAACGAAACCGCTTCCTCGTCGTTTCGTTTAACGCCCTTGCCTTCCTGGTACATAAAACCCAGATTTCTACAGCCACCGGCATTCTTCCTATCACAGGCTCGGTGGAATATCTCGACTGCTCGTTTGTCGTTTTGCTCGACTCCCTTGCCTCTCATATACGCCATGCCAAGATTGATGCAGCCGGCTTCTTCTGCCCCTTCACAAGCTTTGCGGAATAACTCAACTGCTCGCTTGTCGTTCTGCTCAACTCCTCTGCCTTCCCTGTACATAAATCCAAGATTGTCACAGCCTGTGGCACTACCCAAATCACAACTCTGGCGAAAATAGACGACAGCTTGTTCATCGGACTGCGAAACCCCTTTGCCACGCAGATATGCCATGCCCAGCCCGACACAGCCTCCGTTTTCCGCTCCATCACATGCATCGCGGAATAGTTCAACTGATCGTTGGTGGTCCTGGGCAACTCCTCTACCGTCTCGGTACATGACGGCAAGACTGTTGCAGCCATTCAGGTTCCCTGTATCACAGGCATCGCGGAATAGTTCAACTGCGCGTTTGACATTCTGCGTTACACCCCTGCCTTTGTCATACATGAAGCCAAGATTGCTACAGCCTTGAGTGCTCCCTTTATCACAAGCTTCGCGGTAAAGTTCTACTGCTCGCTCGTCGTTTTGAGCTACGCCCTTGCCTTTCTGATACATGAAGCCGTAGCCAACACAGCCGGTTGATTCTTCAGCGTCACAGGCCTGGCGGTATAGCGCAGCTGCTTGTTCGTAACTCTGAATAACACCCTTTCCTTCAAAATACAAAACGCCAAGGTTTCTGCAACCAGAAGCATTCTCCTTGTCACAGGCTTGACGGTATAGCGCGGCTGCTTGTTCGTAGCTCTGAGTAACACCCGTACCTGCTCGATACATAGAGCCGAGATTAGAGCAGGCTGGCGCGTAGCCCCCATCGCAGGCCTGGCCGAATAGTGTTGCCGCTTTGCTCTGATCTCGTTCAACACCTCTGCCCAATGCGTACATTAGCCCGATATTGCTGCATCCTCTTGCACCCTTAATGTCGCAAGCTTGACGGAACAGGTTGATCGCTCTTTTATCGTTCTGAACAACACCTCTGCCATGCTTGTATATCAGTCCGAGTTTTGTGCAGCTCTCGGCGTCTCCCGTTTGGCAGCTGGAATAAAGAGCAAATGCCTTTTCATTGGTTTTTTTATTCGGAGGCCATGTATTACTATCAGCCGCAGCTGTCGCCCACAGAAAAAGAGATGCCAGCGCCAGGTAATTTGATCGAACATTTACTAAACAGACCGCAACGGTGTCTCGCATTCGCCTGAATAGCGTCTTAGAACTGGTGCCAATATTGATGTCTGGACGAATCATGGATGTATTCCCCAAGCAAATTCAAAAGCGACTTTGCTAACTACGTTAGCGTGTGTTGACAGGATTTAGATATGAAGACTTTGGCGTTGAACTTCTTGTTCCGCTAGTCAATGCTGACTCGTCCGAAGAGGGTCTCACCTAACTCCCGAAAATTATATCTTCTGTAGGAGTACCTCGCATTTAGCCCCCATAAGCTATCAATAGTCTCGTTGTAAAAGCTGATGCATTTTTTTAAAACGCTATCAGAGCGACGGCCACGACGCAATGGTAAATTTGCACGATGAATGAAGGTAACTGCTATCCATCCAGGAGAAATACTCCGGTACGAATTTCCGAAGCCAATGCACATTAGTCAGGCAGATCTCACTCCTCAACCTGAGGTGCCGAATTGCATATTTAGTCGATTTGACAAACTGTACTTTTGCTAGTATTTTTTTTTGCAAGGCACACACAGCCTGCCGCTCGCAACCTCAAAGGTACGGTCAATGTGTAGTTAATCTTTATTTTCAGCTTTGTGGCTAGCGGGTCACTGGCAATGCGAGCACCCAGCCCTTCACCCGCGCCAACAATGGTTGAAGAATAATGAACTCTCCAAGTGAAGTGAAAGCTCGTGCGAACAAGCTGCGTGACGCGCTAACTGATATCGGTCATCAACTAAAATACACCGAATCCCTGGAAGTAATTTCGAAGGTCGAGGGATATGCTGACTGGAACACGTATACGGCAGTTCTAACGAAGAAACAAAATATTGTCAAACCATACCCACTGCTATTTACCCAAGCGGCGGCATTGAAAGTAAAAGCGCTAATTAAAGAGGAAGGCAACCCGGATTTGATGTTGCGTGTGTTTGTAACCGGTGGCAGTGGCTCTGATTTTCAATACGGCTTTACTTTCGACGAAGTCATCAACGCAGATGATACCGAAATAAAAAAAGAAGACGTCAAATTGTTGATTGATCCAGTGAGCTTTCAATATCTGTCGGGGGCAGAGATTGACTATACCGAAGGGCTAAAAGGTTCGCAATTTGTTATCCGTAATCCAAATGCAAAGAAATCTCAAACACAAATGCAAGCTCATGCGAGAAAATTGCGTGACGTATTAGCTGACATGGGTCATCAACTAAAGCACACTGAATCACTTGAAGTAATTTATAAAATAGAAGGATATACGGACTGTAATAATTATAAAACGAATCTAACGAAAGAACCTAAGTTTACCGAACAGTACTTAGAAGCAAAGAATACCGGGAACGATTCCACAGCGCCAGCTCAATCAAAAACATCTGCAGAAAGTGAAACTCTGTATTGTAGTTTTTGCGGAAAATCTCAACACGAAGTACGTAAACTTATTGCAGGACCAAATGTATTTATTTGCGATGCATGCACTGATTTGTGTATTGGGGTAATACAGAAGGAAAATAAAGAGCTAGCACCTGTTACACGCATGGAAGACCAGACTCAGGATGTTTCTGATTTTATGCCAAACCTTAAATCGATAATCCGGGAAGCGCAAGCTAAAGATACTGACGATAAAGACGGCGTTTAATGTTCAAAAATTAAACCCACTTTCTATGGAAGCACGGTTATTAATCGCAAACTACTAACCGGACAGCCATTTTAACTATAGCCAATTTTAAATCAGCGGGATTACCTTTCGATCATGAGTAGTTTCCAGGATGGATGTCCGAATAGAAAACTTCACAGAGCGCTTCCTACCCAAAGAAATCCCGGTCACATGCTTGCTCATGCAAATTAACAGGGTCGATTCTTCTTCAATATTTTCGAATATTTTTCAAATAGATGTTGTGCACAAATAAACGAACTAATATATACTTTTGCCTATGAGGGAAGTAGCTCAAATGGATAGAGCGCCGGAACTTACTCTCCGCTTATGGCATAGAGGGTTCCTTAAAATTCTAATCCGGAGGCTGCAGGTTCGAGCCCTGCCTTCCCTCACCATCTAGTGCAGCACCATGCATTTTTCAGGCAAGTACATAAATTAATGCAAAGAGCGATACTAAGACTATTTAACGCAGTACTCACTGATACTCAATCAACGGGCAGTCTCCGCCCGCATGTTACAGAGCGATCGCTTCGCCATGGTTATATACTTGATCCGTCTATCACCCCTGATGACTTTCTGCTTAACGATATAGAAACAATTGTTGGACGTTCCGGGATAAAGGCGAACTCCGCATTTCATAAATCATGGGATATCGTTCGAAACTCCAGTATGGAACAGCTGGTGGCACAGCAAATTATCCACTACGTCACCACCTATGGGTTCGAGTCTGTCAGTATCTACAAGAAAGAAACTGTATTCATTCCACAAGAGGTGCTCGAACTTCCCGCAATAGATGAAGACCTGCCACTCACTCTAATCAAAGCCATCAACTTGCACGACTTAAAAAAAGCTATAGTCGAGCTAGGTTCCGGTGTCGCATTGTCACCAGAAACACTTAAAGATATCGTTACTGTGGTGAAAACCTGCAAACTGGATCAATCGTTGATCGAACGCGTTGGCAACAGAGAGCTCAAGGTGTTGTTGTGTGATCATTTCCGCGTGGTACCGCAAGATCCGACCGAATACCTGCGGTATCTGGTAGCGAAAATTTCCGGTGAATCACTGTTAATTAAAAATGAGCAACTCATACAGAAAATCCGGGCTGGCAGCGGGAAAAAGCTCGATCAACTGCTCTTGCAGGCGCCACCAGGCCTTGCTTCGATTTTTTATCGCTACAAGCCTTTGTTCCTGGCTTTCAAGTCGATCTCTGCCAATAAAACATTTTTCAACAAATTAAGAAAGCAAGCGCCAGCAGAACATATCCCGTTACCTCAGGACTACCTGAATAGCGTTACCTCGCAGATAAAACTTGGTGTGCTCGATCTGGATCAATTGAATAGTTTTCTTGGTACAACCAGTGTATTCCGAAAAATACGTCTTGCCTATGCGTTAAATTTTCGTCTTCAGGCAGGCACCAGCATTGTATATCGCGTTCGCAATGGACGTGGATTTGCGACGACACACAACTGGCCAGCATCACTTGCCGTTAGCACACAGGCCGCGTTAAAAAGTGTACTGAATTCGATAGCGAAGGATCTACGCAGGAATGTAGAAGGCCGGCATATCTATATACCCGTGGGAGTCAGCTACGCCATTCCGGCAACGGAGAAACAATTCACGGGAAATTTTCCAACTGGCAGCAGTATTGCGGCGCCAGACGACCTAATCGTCGGCATTCATTGGACAAATACACGCAAGCGGGTTGATCTGGACCTCTCAGTAATTGGCGAGTCCGGAAAAACAGGTTGGGATGCAAGCTATCGATCTAAGGATAAAGAGGTGCTTTTCTCCGGTGATGTTACAGATGCACCTCCCCCGAATGGCGCGACAGAGCTGTTTTATCTGAGCACATCCCCGAGAGAGGCGAAGATACTCATGCTCAATTATTATAATCGCGCGTCCGATGACGAAGTCGAAGCCAAACTACTGGTTGCCAACGAAAAGCCAAATCAGTTCGGAAAGAATTACATGGTGAATCCCAATAATATTCTTGCAATGACTACGATCAATGTTAGCAGGAAACAGAATGTGTTGGGTTTGGTGGCGAATCATCAGGATGGCAATCGGGTTTATTTCGCTAACATCAGTATCGGTAATTCAATAAGCGCCAGTCAAAATAGCCACAGCAGTGATGCTCGGAACTATCTTGTACAGAGCTGTATTAATCCACTGGATCTTGGTGACCTGTTGACCCAGGCAGGTGCCATCGTAACGCATAAGAACGCTGGCAATAAATGTATCAATCTGTCCCCTGAACAGCTCACCAAAACATCTATTATTGATCTTTTCCAATGAGGTGTTTGCCAAGCAATAAGGCGCCCATGGTTGTCATTTGAACAATTGCAGGGTAATGCGCTGACCGACGAACGCTATATCGTTCTTGCGAGCCAATTCAATTGCTAAACCCCAGGATTAAATGCAGCCCCACTCCGGAATACACGTCTGCGCGTTATTGATAGCAGCAACAGTGATATTAACAGGCCGGACTCCATTGCACCTCCGCCGGAGGAATCTGAGTTTGCTTGTGTCCCGATGTTATTAGTTGTTGAATCGTTATTGGTATCTGGAGCCTGGGGTTGTGTCGGGCTACTAACGGGATCTTGAGTGTTTGCCGAATTGGTGTCTTGAGGCTCGTTGTCTGTTTGTATGGTGTTCGGGTCGAGTGGCATAAGGTCTCGTCGATCTGAAGTATTGTAAGGTCCGGCTAACCCGCCAGTATCCATGCAAACTGTGTAAGACTCTGACGTATGCCATGATCTGACATGCCCGTTGATATCTTCAGTGGGTGGAATTACTTCCAGCTTGTCGTAAATTGTTATTGACCAAAAACCTGAAACGTCAAATTTTCCATCAACCACACTCCACTCATCGCTTGTTCCTCCATCACCGCCGCCTAATCCAAAGCGTGTTCCAACAAAGCCGCTTTGCTCACCTGTGCTGGCCTCGTAAAAAAAATTTGAAACACCGCTGTGAAATTGTGGAAAGTAACTGCTTCCATCCCATTGGGTTGGCCAGCAGCTGATTGCTCTTCCCCAGAAGCTCTGATAAACATCCCAGTACGCGGTGGTTAAATTTACCGGTTGTCCGGTTTCAAGGTTGACGGGTGTCTCGGCAAATTGTGCAGGCGCCGCTATACCGGTAGCAATTAGCGATCTATCCTGGATCTCGTCTGCGGGAAACTCTTCACCAATGAACCCTGTCGGGCCAAATGACTGCCCCGATTTGTCAAAACATTCCCTGTAAGTCGGACGGCTACCCCAAATACGTACTCCTGCTGGGTTTGTATCTGTTGCATCAATTATCTCCAGCCAGTCGAAAATCGGTGTTGTGTAGTTCACCGACATGCGACCCATCATCGGGCCTATATAGCGACCATCAATGACGGTCCAGACCTTGTAAATAACCATGTCAGGAGAAATAAAATACGGATTCTTATCGAAGTCCGCAGCTGCCATATATGGAGGCGATAAGGGTAATGCATCATGCGAAAGATTGGTGTCGTACCTGCCAGACTGGTTGGTGTATCTACCTTCAGTCTCATCGAAATCATACCCCTTACACTCTATGTCTCTTCCGGCAATATCGCGGTTGGCATTCCAGTAAGGGCGTATTAACCGGATCTCCTCACCGGTTTCTCGATTAAATATCGGACTTGGTGGTGCGTATGATTCCTCAGTAATGACACAGCTGGCAAGTTGCCCTGCATCTGCGTTCCACTCCCAGCCAAAGCCGTCGCCATCCGGATCTGAAGCCGTAGAGGCGCAATCACGAGAAGCCTGGGCGTAGACCTGTGGAGAGCCAGGTAGAATAGCCATTGTGACTATAACAAATGTCGTGAGTACCTTAATCGTTGTAATCATTGCCATCTCGCACATAACGTCATGACACAATAGCCTATCGCTGTGCGCAAGTCAATTGTCGTTCCGCTCAACCCACCTGCGTTCCCAACGTATAAAACCCAGGATGTCACAGCCTGCGGCGCTTCTCAAATCACAACTCTGGCCCAAAATTTCTTGAAGTGACGGCGCTGGAACTGAATTGCTATTGAATCAATCACAACCATCTACAGGATCAAAATTGCTGGTAACGGAGTTCCCGTGTCAGTGCCGTCATCCACAGATTTTACTTGTATAAGATAAGTACTGGCTAACAAATCAAGTGTTGACAGTTGAACATGCGACTCCTAACATGTCATGACATATTGAATTTGAAGATGAGCCATGAATACAAACAACATCGATCACATTCACAAACAGTTCAGCTGCCCTTCCGGCGCAGGGATTTCAAAAGTCATCGGGAGAAATCCACTGTCGAGGCTATCCATCGCTTTTGCTGCGAGTTTGATTTTAATAGGTTGTGGCTCCAGCAATTCAGATGAACCAACAATTATTGAGGGAGAGACAAATACTCCCCTGGAACAGGCGGATACATCTCAGGAACAGGTAGACACGCCAGATGAGCTGGCAGACACAAATACTCCACTGGATCAGACGGATGCATCTCAGGAACAGATAGACACGCCAGATGAGCTGGCAGAGACAGATACTCCACTGGAACAGACGGATGCATCTCAGGAACAGGTAGACACGCCAGATGAGCTGGCAGAGACACCGGTGAATACGGACTTACCACCTGCCACTGAACAACTCCCCTCAGCCGTGCAACCGGTACTGGATATCACCG
>CAZNOB010000088.1:0-19241 GCA_964574535.1 uncultured Granulosicoccaceae bacterium
TGAATAATCCAGGCTAGAGCCTCGTCTTGTTTAAATGATGGTACGATTATTTAAGAGTACATAATTATTCAGTTGTCCCGAAATTGGATGATAATTTTTATCACCCTGGCTCACCGTCACGGTGTTCGCAGTAGCAGAGGTTCTGCCGCGCAGACTCCTGAGTTACACTATGATTTTTGAAGCCCAAGGAAACACTTATGAACTGGCTCGTTTATTTGTCCGGTGAGATTCATACAGACTGGCGTATGCAGATCGCTAATGGCGCGAAATCACATAATTTACCCGTATCTTTTTGCTCTGCCGTCACTGACCACGATGCCAGTGATGCCGCTGGCGATGTACTGGGTGCCGAGACCGAAAACTTCTGGCGCGATCATAAATCATCCAAGGTCAATAGCATCAGAACCAAAAGCCTGATCAACCAGTGCGATATCGCCGTGGTGCGCTTTGGCGACAAATACAAGCAGTGGAACGCAGCATTCGATGCCGGCCAACTGGCCGCACAGGGCACACCGTATATCACGCTTCACGACGCCAATATCATTCACCCTCTGAAGGAAGTCGATGCCGCCGCGATGGCATGGGCGCAAACACCTGAACAGGTAGTGGAAATTCTACGCTATGTAACCACGGCATAGGTGGGTAATTCGACGATGCGCTAATGACACTGGTCAGTAGTAAGCTATTTTGCGAATTTCCAATTAGCGCAATCCATCTTTACCAACAATATCGCTGGCGTCCAATCCACCCGCACGATTATGTACACGAGCACCGGTAGACATCACCAGCGCCAGAAGCAGTTCATTTGCACGCGGTGCGTCATTCACTCCGACCTCCATCGCATCAAAGTGTGATCTGACGTAAGAAGCATTTGTGTGAGTCAGGGGTATATCAAGCCGGGTTCCCGGTGCCCCTACCTTTTTAGTGGAAGGAACAATCGCCATACTATCTTTAATTAGCTCACGCATAGAATAACCACCCGGCACGTGCCAAAGGGCACCATGCTCTACCTCCCCTGCTTCGCCGACAATCGCGCCTTTGCCATAGCCCTGAATGGTCTCTGGGCTACCGCCAAGCGTATCGATCAACTTGCCCGCCATTTCAACACCCAGGGGCTTGAGATCTTCCATGAATCCACTAATGTCCTCGACATATTTACCTGCAAATGGATTTTCTATTACGGCAATACACGAGGCCTTGCATAAAGGTGAATCTGCGACCGGCCCTCCTTCGTGCCATATTTCTTCGACAGAGATAATCATTTTACGAACTTTGACGTCAGGCATAGTGATGGCCTCTCGGTTGTTCCACTCGTTGAGGGGATAGATTTTGATAATTGCCGGTTGTCTGATAGCGTTTATTCAATGTTAAACCGGCGCTGATGGTTAGTTTCATTTGCACGAGCCGCTCAGCTGGATCGCGGCTAACACTTTATCCGGAGTGGCAGGTAAATCACACACCTGTGCACCCGTTGCATCTCTTATCGCATTAAGTATCGCCGGTGCAGTTGGTATCAGCACGTGCTCACCCAATCCTTTAGCACCAAAGGGCCCTTCAAGATCCGGCACTTCAATAATGTGGTGATCAAACTCCGGCACATCACCAATAGTTGGAATTAAATAATCATGTAAGTTTTCAGCGACGCCCGGTATAAACTCTTCCATTAGCGCCATACCAATCCCTTGCATCGCACCTCCTTCTATCTGGCCTTCCACCAGCATTGGATTGATCGCACGCCCGACATCATGGGCACTGGTTAGACGATCAAGTTTGACGGTACCCAGTTCAATATCAACGGTAAGCTCAATCATTTGTGCTCCATACCCATATTGCGCATACGGGTCACCCTGACCGTTTTGATCCAGAGGACGTGTGGGCGGATCATATCGTTCGACGGCACAAAACACATAGCCTTCAGTATCCTGCGGTCGATCTTTTAGCTTTATTTGATGATGTATGCCGTTGTCATCAATCGAGATAATCCCTTCATCAAAAACCAACTGTGACGCTTCTGAGGCATTAACTTCACGCAGAATATCGCGTCGCAATTTATATGCTGACAACATCGCGGCCTTGCCACTGACAAACGTTTGCCGGGACGCAGAGGTTTTACCCGCATCCGGAGTGACATCGGTATCGGGACCAACCAGAACAAACTGCTTTATGTCCGCACCCAGTGCGTCGGCTGCTATTTGTGTAATCACCGTGTTAGCGCCCTGGCCGATATCTATTGCCCCTTGATGCAATACAACCTTGCCGTCGCTGTTCACGGCAATTTTAAACGTTGATGGATTTGGCAGGGCCGTATTACCACATCCATACCAGCAAGCGCCTAACCCTCTGCCTTTGCGGTAGCGCGTAGATTTGGCGTTGAAGTGCTCTATTTCCGCAGCTGATCTATCCCACGCACTTTGCAAGGCGACAAGACACTGCGTGATACCTACACCTGACTCAAACACCTGCCCCGTGACGGTGGGTTGCTTATCAGTCAGGGCATTCATTATGCGAAACTGTAAACGATCAACCCCGACAGCATCTGCAAGTGGATCAAACGCAGATTCCAGTGCGATGGCTGCCTGTGGCACCCCGAATCCGCGGAACGCGCCTGCCGGTGCAGTATTGGTATGTACTGCAGTGGAGCGCGCCCGATAGTGTGGAACATAGTAAGGACCAGAGGCGTGCACCGGCACCCGATTAGCGACAGTCGGGCCCCAGCTTGCATAAGCACCAGTATTAAACACGCCTTGAAAATCTATTCCGGTCAGTTTGCCGTCCTTATCACAGGCAACAGTGACATCAATTTCAGAAGGGTGACGCTTGGTAGAAGATTCCATGGATTCACTGCGGGTATACACCCCACCAACCGGTTTATTCAGTAACCAGGCAGCCAGACACAAATAGGGTTGTATGGTCAGATCGAGTTTTGATCCAAAGCCACCACCTACGGCAGTAGGTAAAATTCGGATGTCACTCTCTGGCAAATCCATTATACGAGCCAGCTCTTCGCGAGCCATTCCTGCAGATTGCGTACAAGTTTTAATTTCCAGTCGATCACCAACCCTTCTTGCATAACCCGCTTCCGGCTCTATGTACGCGTGCTCAATAAAAGGTGTAGTGATTTTTGTCATGTAATGATGCGCCGAGGTTTTCACAGTGGCTTCTGCATCACCGCGTTGTACCAGCCCCTGCACGAGTATATTGTTATCTCTATGCTGGTGTACTAACGTCGTGTTCGCTTTCAAAGCCTCGGCAGGCTTTAATAAAGCAGGCCTGCTTTCCCAGCTCACTGGAAACGTCGAAAGGTCCAGTTGATGTATTGCGTCGGGAGAACCAACCACCGCTGCTACAGCCTCGCCTTTGAAACGTGCAGTCTTCTCTGCAAACACCACCTGATCGGCAAAACCCGGTATCACCCCGAAGCAGTTGATACCGGGTATATCTGCACTGCTAATTACAAGCTCAATACCGGGATTGTTTTTAACCCAGACCGCGGTATCGCCAATAGTGAAATCGGCACAATGAAAGGGGCTTCGAATAACCCGCAAGAACAGTGCGTCAGCCGGTACAGCGTCGGCACCAAATTCATCGGTGCCCAACACCTTGGTTTCACCATCAAGGCGTTCCAGTTTCGTACCGATCGCCTCACCAATATCGGCCACTTTTGGTTTCGATTGCAATGCATCATTCACATTGACCACCGCATCAACAATTTTTCGATACCCGGTACAACGACAAAGTACACCACCAAGTGCTTCTTCCACTTGTTGACGATCAGGCGTGGGGTTATGCCGCAATAAATGTGTTGCTGCCATCAGCATGCCGGGTGTGCAAATTCCGCATTGTGCCGCACCATGCTGTAAAAATGAACGCTGTAAAGCAGACAGAGTTGTATCGTCAGCGGACGCGGATTGGCTTAAGCCTTCGACAGTCTCGACCTTGCACTGATCAACCTGAGCGACAGCCACCAGACAGCTGCAAGCGGTTTCCCCATCAATTAACACAGTACAGGCACCACAATCCCCGGCATCACAGCCCACTTTGGTGCCTGTAAGACAGTTATCACGCAGAACCCTGGATAAACGCTCCAGAGGATTACCACAACTAATGGTCTTTGAGCCATTGACAAGAAACTGTATCGGCTCGGGGGATGTCGTCATCACAACACTCCCGAGTTGTCCGACGATGAAGCGGTAATGGTTGTGGTCAATGATCTTTTTACCAGTTGCAGTGCTACTTGTTGTCTGTAGTGAGCGGTAGCACGAATATCATCGATTGGCTCAAGCTCATGCAAATGATCCGGAGTGATGAGCGCCTCCGGATGATCGTCAATTGACTGGCCCACCAACATGGTTTCAATCGTGTGCAGTCGACGAGCGACCACGGAACAGGAACCGATGGCCACTGCCAGTTTATCGATACGCCGGTCTGCTATTTCAATTCTCGCTGCAACCATCGCTATTGAAATCACTAAAAACCGACGCGTCCCCAGCTTATTGAACAGACTGATGCCCTGGACTGCCTCTGACGGGATTATTATCGCACTTAACAGCTCATCGGAATCACGCGCGGTGCGTCGATTACCGTGTATGAAATCAGTTAAGGGTATCTGCCGTACGCCACGATGAGACACCAACTCAACACTGGCATCCAGACATAACAGCGGCGGCACACCGTCAGCCGCCGGTGAAGCATTGCACAAGTTGCCCGCAAGTGTTGCCCGATTTTGTATTTGTTGCGAGCCGATTTCGAGGGCTGATTGCTGCAAGGAGAGAAACGCCGGAGGCAATTTTGCACGTGCAATTGTACTCCAGGTGACCAATGCACCAATTCGATAGTCGCCCGAGTCGGTGACTGTGATTTCAGATAAATCACTGACGGCGGTTATATCGAGGACCGGGGTCCCGGGGACTTCTCCACGCAAAGCAGGATAAAAATCAGTCCCACCAGCCAGTATGGTCCAGCTGTCCTGACTGAGTAATTCAAGCGCATGTTCAAGCGCTTTTGGCCTTGCAAAAATCAACACTACCTCCTCTGATGAATTAGAAACACAACTATTTTTGGCAACGCCAGAGGCGTCCTCGCCGGGATTCCAGCTTAACAAGAATATGGCAATCTCGCACTGCGATATGTAAAGACAAGGGCGCCTGGCTCTACAGAGACCGCACCCTATAAGAGCGGCCTTTCAATTTACCGTGCGCGAGTTTTTCCATGGCGTTCCCGACCACATCACGTTGCACGGCCACAAACGTGCGAGTATCTGTTACCTTGATTTTACCAACCTGTGCTCCCTCGATTCCTTTTTCACCAGTCAGAGCGCCGAGCACGTCCCCCGGTCGCAGCTTCTGCTTTTTACCGCCATCTATTTGCAAAGTGATCATCGGCGCCCGTGGTACCTGCTGATCAAGTATGGCGGGTGGAGGTAGTTTCTCAATTTTTACAGAGCGTCCCAAAGTCTCTTGAATTTGTTCAATTTTTGCGTTGTCTCTGCCATCGAAAAACGACCACACAGTCCCCTGCCCTCCAGCGCGGCCGGTGCGACCGATTCGATGGATATGAACTTCCAGATCACGACCCAGATGATAATTCACCACAACATCCAGTGAATCGATATCCAGTCCACGCGCGGCTACATCGGTTGCCACTAACACCAGGGTGCTTTGATTGGTAAAACGGATCAGCGTCCGATCGCGATCACGCTGGTTTAGCTCACCGTGCAGTGGCAGCGCACTGAAACCATGATTGACGAGTTTTTCTGCCACGCTGCGCACATCTTCACGAGTAGCACAAAATACCAGCGCTGAATCAGGCTTGTGTTTCAACAGCAACAGCCTCAGCGCGTTCAACCGTTGCTGGCCGTCCGGTATACGAAAGAAATGCTGTTCGATGGTGGAGTCGTCGTGCCTGGTATCAACCACAATCATTTCGGGATCAACCAGAATGCGCCTGGCGATACTTTGTATTTTTTCCGGATAGGTGGCACTCAGTAACAAGGTTTGCCTTTTTTCCGGAACCTCGGCAAGTATGGCATCAAGCGACTCTTCAAACCCCATTTGAAGCATGCGGTCTGCTTCATCGAGCACCAGTGTTTTAATATGCTCAAGCGATAAATTGCCGCGTTCAAGGTGATCCTCGATTCTGCCGGGCGTGCCGACGACGATATGCACGCCTTTCTTTAGAGAACTGAGTTGCGGGCCGAGAGGTGTTCCGCCACAGAGGGTCAGCACTTTTGTGTTGGGCAGACTACGCGCCAGCTTGCGAATTTCTGCTGCCACCTGATCTGCCAGTTCACGGGTCGGGCATAACACCAGTGCCTGAACAGAAAAAAGCTTGCTATCAAGCGCTGTCAACACACCCAGGCCAAATGCCGCTGTTTTACCCGAACCGGTTTTGCCCTGTGCAATAACATCGCGACCCGCCAGAATAAACGGCAGGCTCTGAGATTGAATCGGTGTCATCCCCTCATAACCCAGCGACTGCAAATTTTTTAACAGATCCGGATGGAGATCAAGCGAATCAAACTCCGTAGATTGACTCAAGGCAGGTACCCTTTTTTGGAGTGGTCACGCACCGGAACCGGCGCACCAGGATAAAGAAAGCAATTCGCTAGTGTAGCAGCAATGCTTCGGGGACTGGGGTATCTTTAATCCGTGGGATCGCAGAAAACAATGACTATCGGCTTGACAAAGTTATAGTCTGACGTTCAAATTCGTGCGCCTTGCCAGCATCATCGCACTCATCACGCGCCAGCGTGTGCCCCGCCAGGACAGCACCCTGAATGGTACCCGGCGACAAACAGTCACCAATTCGGTGGACTACCGGCAGACGGTTATCGCCGACTGAAGCATGATACAACTGATCGACAGGCAACCGGGCTCCTACCAGCATCAAATTAGCGCATTCGATATTGGCCGGTTTACCCGTCAATGTAGAGGCGAAGTTTCCATGATCCCGCAAGGCCACATTAACTTGTATATCAATACCGAGCTGATTAAATCGATCGATGATGCGGTTTTGCTCCAGAGTAAAATCAGTCCAGCTTGAAACCGTCGGCAGTGGGGTCACATAGGTAACGCGATATCCCTGTGCTACCAACCACTCGGCAACAACGCTTGCCATATAAAAGTGATCATCATCATAAACCACACAGTGAGCCCCAGATTCCAGCTGTACATTGTTGGCCATCACGTGTTGCGGTGTAATGACAGTCACTTCTGCCGGTATAACCAATGACTGCATGTTGGTCGATCCTACCCCGTCATCGCGCCAGGTCGCACCGGTTGCCAGCACCAAACTATCCGCTCCGAACTCGACCAGATCGTCCACTGATAATCGACTGGATAAATAGAGTTCAGCATTTTTATGTTGGGTTATAGTGCGTAGACGATAGTCTCGGACTCGTGCCCAGGCCTGCAAGCCCGGCAACGCTGACTCACTGGTGACTCTGCCACCGGCCGTTTCTGCCGCGTCTGCAATTGTCACTAAGTGACCTGCATTTAATAGCGAACAAGCACATTCCAGTCCCGCGGGCCCGGCCCCCACAATCAAATACTTTCGTTGAACTGCTGCCGCAGGCATTTTTTCCGGATGCCAGCCTCTGCGCCACTCTTCACCAATGGTCGGGTTTTGAGTACACCGCACCGGCACACCATAGCCATCCATGCTGACGCAAATATTGCAGCCGATACATTCACGAATGTCCTCAATTCTTTGCTGACGTATCTTATTCGGTAAAAATGGATCGGCGATTGAAGGTCGAGCACAACCAATCAAATCAAGACGGCCTTTTTTAATCAGTGACACCATAAAATCAGGCGAAGTAAAACGTCCGACCCCAACCACCGGTTTGGTGGTGACCTGTTTTACAAAATCAGTGAAGCCAAGTTGAAAGCCCTCCTCACTGAATCGCGATGTAGCACTGTCCTGCGACCAACCGGACAGGTTCACATCCCATAAGTCCGGCAACTCCGCCAGCGCTTCTACTACATCTCTGCCCTCGCCATCGTGCCGCAAACCGACAGCGGCTTCGGGCTCGGCAACACTAAATCGCAATGCCACCGCGTGGCGCTCAGCCGCAACTTCCAGTGTGTCTTCCAGCACCTCACGCAACAGGCGGCATCGATTACTTAGCGAACCACCATAGGCGTCTTTTCGGTGGTTGGTTCGTATGGATAAAAAATGACTTAAGATTGATAAATCATGAGCGGCATAGACGTATAAAATATCAAAGCCTGCCTGCATCGCACGCCGTGCTGCAGCTTTATGTGCGCGCCGAAATGCAGCAATATCAGCAAGGCTCATTGCGCAAGCCTGCAATGGCACCTCGGGTCTCAGTATGGGCAGGTCGCTTGGCCCGGCAACAGGCAGGCCCGTCGTATAATTGCGTGCTCGCATTCCTCCATGCGCTAATTCTATCGCTGCCAGCGCACCGTGTGCCTTGATTGATTCAACCTGTTTGATGTGCGCAGCAAGATCACGCTCATCCCAAATGCGGTCCATGGGATGACTGGCAAGATCACTGTCCGGGCCTATCTCTGTCATCTGCGATGACACCACGCCCCACCCACCTTCTGCTTTCATAGCACGCAAAGCAATTGAACCATCAGGCTGCGCCCAGCCGTGTCCGGTCGCGTGCGGCACAGCGTAAAAACGATTGGGCGTTGTTACCGGCCCAATCCTGACGGGTTCAAACAAAATATCGTATCGACTCACCACCTTCACCCGATGGTTTTTACAGTACCGTCAGCCACCCATGCATCAAAGATTTCCAATGCACAGTTGGCAAATGCCTGATCGTTAATATGACAGTCGAGTTCGGTAAACCGGATAGGGTCAGTCATCGTCTTGCGCATCTCATCGCAAAACTCTGCCAACGCATCCGGGTCGTGGGCAACATCACCCGGCCGATCCCACTCTTCTATACCCTGAGCCGGGAGAATGACATGCGTCGGAGCGGTTGACGCTTTCAGTCGCCTGGCAATTTCGCGCGCGGTTTCGCGACGTTCCTTACCATTGAGACCGGAAGACTTTATCAATCTGTTGTGAGCATGGAATGGGCGATCCTGATACTGTGGCGGTATCTCCTGCCAACCGGCAAAATCAATCAGATCGAGACATCCGGGCGCTACAATTTGTGGTATCCCCGCATGTCCTGCATTAAGCATTCGGTCTTCCCCACCGTTTACCACAGATCCCGCCAACAGGTTGCCAAGCTCTGGCAATGCAAAATCCATCACGCAAACGAAGCCACCATTGGACGCAATACTTTCATAAGCCATCCCACCCATACCGGTCGCATGAAAAATGGCCACTTCAAAACCACGCGCTTCCAGCGCAGGCTTAAGCAACTTCATATATTTTAAACACGATGAACCCAGTGACGTCATGCCAATGACAGGGCGGTCCCCGACCGGCGCTTCTACAGCGCGGGCTGCACCCAATACTGCGCCTGCTGCCTGAGACAAAGACGCTTTACACACGGAATTCAGGCCATATAGTCCGCCCGCCCAAAGAATCATTTGAATATCTGCAGATAAGCGCTCTGGTGGAATTAGTGGCGAAAAAGACACCGTCGACACCACATACTTCGGCACACCCAGCGGCAGAGCCTGGCAGATATCGAGCGCTGCATCCGTACCCATGGTGCCGCCCAGTATGATCACTCCGTCAAACTTGCCGTCAGCCAGTAGCTCCCTGGCCATCGAACTCGCACCGGACGCCATGATTTGCATGGCAGTGTTTTCATCACCACTGTCGATGGCAAGCTGTATTGAGCTGCCACCCGCCTCGGCAACCTGATGCTTTGAAATATCCGCTGGTACTAAAGGATCGCCCAGCACCGAGATATCCATGGTCAAGACCCCACCGCCCAATACAGAGATGCGTTCTGCCATATATTGGAGTTCATCGTTTTTGGTGTCGTAAGTTCCAACAATAAGTATGGTTTTATCTGACATCGTGCTTCCCCGGTACTGTGTTCAAAGCGATAGAAGCCATAGCGTCACTATCGGCTGCGCTACTGAAACCGTCTCTCGCTTTTTGATGTTGACAGAAGCTTTTGGCTTGATCAATATAAATCACACTGGTGGTGACAATAGTGAACCTGTTGCTTATCTAAAAAAACTCTGGATAAAACATGACTATAAGCAATACCCAACTGCTGGCTGACCGCGAGCGTCTATTGGGCCCTCACGTTCCAACATTTTACGATGAACCGGTGCAACTGGTGAGAGGTGATGGCGTATGGGTTTGGGATGCCGATGGAAAACAATACCTGGATTGCTACAACAATGTGCCGCACGTGGGGCACTGCCACCCAAAAGTGGTCGAGGCAATTTGTCAGCAGACACGCACGCTCACCACTCACACACGTTATTTACACGAGGGCATCGTCAGATACATTGACAAATTAACCAAAACCTTCGAACAGCCATTATCGACTGCGATCATGACATGCAGTGGCTCAGAAGCAAACGATATTGCACTGCGCATGGCAGAGGCGGTAACGGGTAACCGCGGTGTGATTGCAACCGATCACACCTATCACGGCAACACAACCGTTGTGGCACAATTATCAATGACCAATCGACCTGCAACAGGTGATGCCAGTCATGTCCGCCATGTACCCGCACCGGATAGCTACCGGCCACCGAACAATCAACCGGGTCTGCCGCACGCTCAGGCATTTGGTGATTCGGTAAAAGAAAAAATTGACGAACTCAACAACACCAAGCACGGTTTTTCGGCGCTGATAGTCTGTCCCTATTTTGCCAATGAAGGCTTTCCGGATCTGCAGCGCGGATTTCTTGAAGCTGCCGCCAAAGCGGTTCACGACGCTGGTGGAATTATCATTGCCGATGAAGTTCAACCTGGCTTCGGGAGGCTTGGCAGCCACATGTGGGGGTATCAGAGAATAGGTTTGACACCAGACATCATCACGCTCGGCAAACCTATGGGCAACGGATATCCTGTCGCAGGGGTGGTTACCTCATCAGAGTACATGACTGCTTTCCGCGAATCGTTTCGTTACTTTAATACTTTCGGCGGCAATCCGGTTGCTTCTGCAGCAGCTGAAGCAGTACTCGATGTAATGGATGAAGAAGACCTGATGCAACAAGCACACTTGGTGGGACAGTACGCACGCGAAGGGCTCGAATCACTGGCGCAGATCCACCAGTGCATTGGCGACATTCGTGGTGCGGGACTATTCTTCGGCGCTGAGATGGTCGTTGACAGCACCACACGCACACCAGCAACTGTATTTACCAATCGTGTGGCAAACGCAATGCGGCATGAAGGGGTACTACTGAACAAACTGGGCATCCACTACAACACTTTAAAAATTCGCCCCAGTATGCAATTTACCAAAACAAACGCAGATCAGTTGCTTGAAACACTAGACAAAGTACTTACCCGACTGGGCCCGGCAGATGAGTGACACAACTGCGGGTGAGGCGCTGCGTCACTGGAACATTAAAGCCGCTGAAATTCACTTGATTGCACAACGCGAAAACAAGGTATATCAGGTAACATCAACGGACGGCATCAAGCACGCCTTAAGAATACACCGTCCTGGTTACCAATCAATCCGTGCTATCCAGTCTGAACTCCTCTGGATGACGCACCTTAAGTCAAAAAACCTCGACGTACCAATCCCCCTGCCGACCTCCAAAGGTGATCTGGTTATTCACTGCAACGGCCATCACTGCGACCTTCTAGGCTGGCTAAACGGGTTAGCAATAGGCAGTAGCGCAGAACCACTCTCCAATCCAGATCGACTGCAAACGCTTAAGGAAATCGGACGTGTCATGGCACTATTGCATATCGAGTCAGATGCATGGCAAGCGTCGCCAACTTTCGAGCGTCCTGCGTGGGATAGCGATGGCCTGCTTGGCGACAACGCTTTGTGGGGCCGGTTCTGGGAGAACCCCGGCCTGACATCCGGCCAGCAGAAGCTTTTGCTGAACACTCGCGAACAGATAATCGAGACTCTAAAGTATCAATCACTGGATTACGGATTAATACATGCTGACCTGGTGCCCGAAAACATCCTTGTCAGCCAGACTGGCATTCAGTTGATAGACTTTGATGACAGCGGCTTCGGATATCGACTATTCGATATCGCCACCACTTTGTTTAAATTTCGAAGCGAGCCGGACTACCTGCAACTTGAACACGCACTGCTGGCCGGGTACCGCTCGAACCGCCCTATAGACACGACAACATTGCCTTTATTTATACTGCTTCGATCGCTCACATATGTGGGCTGGATAATCCCGAGGATGGATGAACCGGGCGCAGATGTTCGACAACATAGATTTATCTCGAACGCAATCGAACTGGCCAAAGCTTTCACTGCAACCACACCAGGCCATGTAAAGCGTGCGACATGAAAATCAACAGACAGTACAGCACTCGGTTTACGATGTTAATCAATGAAGACTGTCGATAAAGCGATGACCGTACTCGGTCAGTTTTCACTGGAAAATTCAGAGATAGGTCTCAGTGAATTATCCCGCCTTGCCTGTCTGGATAAAGCCGCTACTCGCAGACTTCTTGTTGCACTGGGTAAACACGGTTTTATTGAACAATCAGCAGATTCCAGAAAATACAGACTTGGAAACGGCTTTTTATACCTTGCGCGCATACGCGAAGCGACTGTACCAATAGGTAAAGCCGCACAAGAGATTACAGAGTGGCTGGTCGACACAACCGACGAGACCACTCATATCAGTGTTCCCATGACTAGCGCGATGTCTACAATTGCACATCACTTACCCTCGCGCAGCAATATTATCAATATCATTCCGGCACAACCACTGCCCTTTCATGCTACAGCAGCAGGGATTTGCTATCTGGCTGCTGCCACGCCCGATACGTTAAAACACGCACTGGCGATCAAGCGGGAAAGAACAACCGCGCATACAATCATCTCAAGAACAGAGCTGCTCAAAAAAATAAAGCAAACTCGATTGGCCGGCTACGCAAGCTGCACCAACACCTTTGAAGAAGGCGTGTCCAGTATTGCAATGGCATTTTACATCGACCAGCCCAATCCCGCCGGCACTATATCTATTGCACTACCAGACAGCAGGATGACTGAAGCACGATGCACAGAATTGCTGCCATCACTCAGGGAAGGCGTACGTCGGATTGAACAATCACTATCCGGCGTTTCGATTGAGAAACCAGGGTGATCTTTGATTATCCGGTTCGTATGAATCACCACACTCCACCTCGACGATGCACCACCAACGCCTCTCCACAAATATAGAATAAGGGCGAAGTGTGGTGACTCATACGAACCAAAATACTATTCAGGCGGCAAGCAGGGTGCCTGCCGCGCTCTTGTATTTTAACTTCCGGTGCTTGCCAGCCTGAGTGTCAGTGTTTCCGGCGCCAAACATATTTCATCACTACACGCCTGCAACTGAACAGAGACAGTGTTATCTTCAGGTAATGCCGCAGTGATTTTTACCTTCCCTTCATACAAAGCGAGCTCTGCCCGCTGAAAACCCAGTACTCGTTTTTTGGCCTGCGGATACACGACGTTACTCAACGGTTTGTCTTCAGCATCTGTCAGCCGGGTGCCAATCAGGTAATCCTGTAGTGGTTTTTCGGCGTTGATGTGCCAGCCCGGCGCAACATCTACCAGTACTTCTACCTGGTTATCCCTGATGCGTGCTTCAGCTTTAACTTTGCCACGTGCAGCAAATAAACGATCTCCACTTTCACCGTTGAGCAGATCATTCGCTCCAATTAATAAATAACCAAATGCAGAACCATCAAGCTCGAGAAAACCGGAAAATGAAGCCAGCAATGCCTCGGCAGATTCGCGATGTTTGATATCGCCGGTTCGATACCAAAGCTTGGTGAATACCCTTAAGGCAACCGAATTTCCGGTAGGAGTGGCATTGTCAAAAAGATCTTTTGGGCGGCTTGGCAGAGCGGCACCTGAAGCTGTCACATCCCCCATAAAAAAACCACCACTTTCTGTATCCCAGAACTTGTCGAGCATGGTAGCGGTGAGTACCTCTACACGCTCCAGCCAGCGTTGATCACCTGTAGTGTCATAAAGCGCTAACATGGCCTCTGCCATAAATGCATAATCTGACTGACTGGCTTCTATCGAAGAGTTTCCATTAAAGTGTGCCCGATACAACGAGCCATCACCGCGGTAGTTTTTATCCCATACAAACTCCGCAGCATTAATAGCTGCTTCAAGGTAGCGCGGATCTCCAGCGAGATCATAGCCTTCAGTGAATGCCGTGATCATCATACCATTCCACTCACTGATCACCTTGCGATCAGTCAACGGAGGCTCCCTTTTGATACGCTCTTCCAGCAATTTCTCTGAAAAAATGCCCAGCCTGGCAGTTAACTCTGCCGGGTCCAGTTGATGGACCCTGGCTACATCCCTTATCGGACCATCCATATGCAGGATATTTCGCTCTTCGAAGTTACCCTCTTCGGTCACACCCCACACCATCATCGCGAGTTCAGCGTCTTCCTTACCCAGTACTTCAGTCAGTTCTTCAGGCGTCCAGATAAAAAACAAACCTTCACCGCCTTCTGAGTCCGCGTCGGTGGCAGAGTAGAAGCCGCCATCCTCATTGGTCATTTCACGGATGACGTAATCGAGTGTTCGACGTGCTGTTCTTAAATGCTCGGTGTCACCAGTTAGTGCATGCGCCTGGAGATACACTCTGGAAAGTGCTGCCTGGTTATAAAGCATTTTTTCAAAGTGCGGTGTCAGCCAGTCGTTATCAACCGCATAGCGATGAAAACCGCCAGCGATCTGGTCATGTATGCCACCCGCGCTGATTCGCTGCAGCGTGAAATTGGCGGCTTCAAGCGCCGCTTCATCTGCATTGCGCTGCGCCAGATCTAACAAGAAAAATAACGAAGGTTCCCGGGGAAACTTTGGCGCCCCCCCAAACCCGCCTTGCAGATCATCATGGGATGAAAGAATGGTGTCTCTTGCCGCAGCAAACTCTGCCTCACCCACACTACGCGCTTCACCACTTACGCGATTGGACTCTGCTATGGCGTCGGATAGTCGAGTGGCAAAATCCTGCACACGGGAATTATCGATATCCCAGACATTGATAATTTCTGCCAGCGTTTGCGAGAATATTTCCGGGGGCATGTAGGTACCACCATGAAAAGGCTTACCTTCCCCTTGCAGAAAGGTCGACATTGGCCAGCCACCGCCACCGGTCAACATCTGCACAGCAGTCATATAGGTGGCATCGACATCGGGCAATTGTTCACGATCAACTTTGACAGCAATATAGCTTTCATTCATCTGACGCGCGATTTCCTCGCTCTCGAAACTCTCGCGTTCCATCACATGACACCAGTGACACGTTGCATAACCAATCGACAAAAAAATGGGTTTGTCCTGCAGCCGCGATTGCTCGAAGGCCTCTGCGCCCCACGGATACCAGTCGACCGGATTGTGTGCATGTTGCAGCAAATATGGAGAATCCTCCAGGATTAATCGGTTGGTATACAGAGGATCACCATTCTCATTAAAATGCTCAGTTCGAGGGTTATAGTCAGCACCTCGAGCTTTGTATGCGGCGTGCAGTTTTTTGATCAGCGCCTCGGATTTACCGTTGGTTGGATCAAAGCCGGCGCTGTTGTGTGCAGCTTGTTCCTGGGCTTGAACGCTCGAAACAGTCACCGCTGTCATCAGCAGAGCGACTGGCAAAACAAAAGGCAGAAATCTCGATGAGAGTTGGTCTATCACTGGCAGTATCCTGAAGTGGTGCATAAGCTGAGGCCTTTCGGCTTCGGGAAAAAAAGCAGGGCAGCTCGGAGAAAACCGCCCCACCCTGACTCCGGCGCAGAAAAGGGGGGTGTACAATCAGGAAGTGAAAGCGTTTCCTGCGAGAGTCAATGCTATAACGATCAACGCTGGCAAATTATTGCAGCAGCCGAGCTTTGCCCCGGTCAAGGCTCAGCAGAATCGGCGGCAGCAGAAAATAGTCTGTAAATAACGCGATGGCGATAGTCACCGCACTCAACACACCCATTTCGGCATTCACTTTGAAACCGGACAAATAGAGCACTCCAAACCCGGCAATCAGTGCCGCAGAAGTAATCCACAGTGCTACTCCCACTGTCTGAAATGTCTCTTCGATCGCCTGTTCCGGCGATAAACCGCGTTCACGACGGGCGCGCAAATATTTACTGAGAAAATGCACTGTATCGTCGACAACAATCCCCAGAGTCACCGCCACCACAATAGCAACCGATAAACCGACTTCACCCACCAGATAGCCCCAGATCCCCAGCGCCATAGCAGCCGGCAGCAAATTAGGGAGTAGACTGACGAGGCCAATTTTAAAGCTTCGCAAGGCGATGATCAGCACAAACGAGATAGACACCAGGGCGATCAGCGAACCAAATAACATAGAACGAATATTTCGTTCAGAGACGTAGGCAAATGCCATTGAGAGGCCACTACCCTGAGCGAACAGATCCGGCGCGTTATTTTGCAACCAGCGCTCAGCACTGGCATTCAATGCTCGCATATCCGCAGACGAGGCATCCTGTAGCAGCACGATCACACGGCTTTGTGATTTAGATACATCAATCGTGTTGTTGAGATCGAGACCAAACGGTAAAGACATTTCGTACAACAGCAAATATTGTGCAGCCAGTTCCCTGGATTCAGGCACGACATCGTAGGCCACATCATCACCGTGCATACTTTTATTCAGATCTTTCATTACCTGGGAAATTGCACCGACATTAGTGACTTTCGGCTGCGACTGTAACCAACCGACAAATTTATCTACGCCGCTTAGGTAATCAGGGTCACTGATCCCGCCTTCATCTTTGGCGGGTATCGAATATTCAATGGCATTTAAACCGGTCAGCCGCTGCTCTATAAAATCCGTATGCCTTCTAATTTCAAATTTATCGCTAAAATATTTTACGAAATTATCATCTAGTACTATTTTTGTGGTGCCCGCTGTGAGTACGATGACCAGACTACCCACACCCCACAACAATGGCCGTTGCCAGCGCGTTACCGCACCAGCCAGGTGAATCATCATCTGTTGCAACCAGGATGACTGCGCGCGATTTTTTATTTTTACCAGCACTAAAAAAGCAGGGAGTAGAGTCACTGACAACACAAAACTCACCATCACCCCTGTCGCCACTATATTACCCAGTAAACGAAACGGTGGTGCATCAGAGAAATTCAAACTCAAAAAACCCAGCGCTGTGGTGATACTGGTAATAAAAACAGGTGAGATGTTTATTCTCAAAGATTCAACCACAGCCTGTTTCTGACTGAAGCCCACCATCATTTTCTGGCGTATTGTGACCAGCATATGTACGCAATGAGCTACCGCGAGCGTAGGGATAATCACAGGAGCTCCAGTGGTTCCTGCGTTCAACACAGCACCTGCCCAGCCAGTCAGCCCCATAGCCGCGCTAACCGAAAAAGCAATTAGAATCATCACAGCCGCCGTCGCCCAAATGGTCTTTATCGACACACCAACGATCAACAAAATAAATCCAAACATGAGCGGCACCAACAATGCATTTTCATTGGCCGGCAGTTCGGCAAAGGCCACATCAAACAAGGTTCCGCCGGTGATATAAAAATCAATATCCGGATAGCGGTCTTCAAACTCGCTGACCATCGCATTGGCAGCATTTACAATATCGTATAACGCCTGCTGATCAGCATCCGGCTTTAACACGGTGATATTAATTCCGGTGACATCGGCATCCGGTGAAATCAATCGATTCACCAGGAAGGGTTTGGCGAGCGCTACATCTTTTAACTGGTTCGCGACCGCCTGACTCACAGTGACCGCATCTTCTAAGAGATCAGTGACCAGAAGATCATCCCCCTCAGCGCGGGTGTACTGAAAATTTGTGAGTGAATCAACACGACTGGAGTGGGGAATCTGCCATGATTGTTCGGTCATTGCAGAAACTGCCTGCAACACCCTGGGGGTGAACACTTCGCCATCTTGAGGTGCCAAAGCTATAAACACATTGTCTGTCTTGGTGTAGGTTGCCTCAAGCGATTCCAGTGCAAGCAACTGGGGGTTATTCTCACCAAAGAAAACCCGATTGTCCGGATTATTTTTTAAGCGGTACATCCCGGCCGTCGCCGCAATGGCCAACAGCAGGGAGACAGCCACCACTTTCTTTGCATGGGTAACAATCCACTGACCGTACGCATATTCTTTCGCTTCACCGCTCATTGATTCTTCACTGATGTTTTGACAGGCAGGTACACTATGATTTCTCAAAGGTTCAACGGCAGTACAAAGAGCAGGGGCTGTACGACCAGGCTGCTTTTTATCGATTACCAGGAATTCAACCGAGCCTCAGTAAGCCGATGCAACGCGCGCCTGCTAGTTTAACCCAACCGCGAAACCAGCGCGCGCCATTCCGAAGAGACAGGCAAACCTGCCGACACCGCCATCCGTCAACAATCATCAGCCACTGTAATTTGCATGCGTACGCACGATATTTTTCTGTTAAACACACTTGTTTTGCGAGACAATTCCACTGACAGCAGGTCAGGTTTCCGCCTCACCTTGAATAGTAAAGACAACAATCTAAGGCGAATCTTACATGGCAGCAGATTACAGGGATCCGACAGATAGACGAGATATGGATCGACGAGAACTCAGCCGCTACGAATACGAAGGCAGGCCGCAGGCAAACTACGACTCTCACTACGACGAGGGCGTGGACGAGGTCGGCTTTGTCAACATTATTGACATGGACATACCGTTCTTCCAGTTGGTCTGGCTCATTTTCAAAATCCTGCTGGCAACTATAGTGGCTGCAGGCATCATCTACCTGCTTGGGGCGCTGCTTTACTGGATTCTCTCCCTGCCAGTGATTCAAAATCTGCTGCCCGACGGCGCCTCGTGGCTGCGGGATCTGACGGGTGGTACTTTTAGCCGCTGATATCCCCCCCTCTGGGCCGGCGTGGGCCGGCGCGATACAGCGCTGGCCTTAAGAATTAGCGGAAAACAAATGAGCGATGTAAAAATGAAAAATATTGCCCGCTCCTATGGCACCTTTCCGTTGCGTGGTGACGAATTAACCACCGCCCTCACGCATGCCATCAACACCGGCTATCGAGCGATTGACACCGCCCAAATGTATCGAAATGAAGCTGAAACCGGCGCGTGCATTGCCGCCAGTGGAATACCTGCCGAAAGCTTCTGCATCACCACGAAAGTGTCACCTCA
>CAZNOB010000088.1:19341-20609 GCA_964574535.1 uncultured Granulosicoccaceae bacterium
GTCACTGTACGACCAAGCGACGGTCCCTCCGTGGTATCAACCACAACATGCATTTGCCTTCCATCAAACAAATCAGGATTAATCAGATACGCAATGGTGCAAGGATCGTGTAACGGTGCTCCGTCCCATCCATACTTTGCGATGTCATACTGATTGAAGAAATCCAGCAGGTCTGCCACCACTACCCCCACTCTTCCGCCCTGCTCTGCAAACCGTTTCAGGCGTGAGGGCGTAATCAACATTTGATGAGTGATATCCAACCCGAACATCGTTAATTTCACGCCACTTTCAAATACCGCGCGTGCAGCATGCGGATCTACAAAAATATTAAATTCTGCTGCAGGGGTAATGTTGCCTGGCTCAAATCCCGCTCCGCCCATAATCACAAGATCGGCCAGCCGTGCGATAATATCCGGCGCCATGGCAAAGGCGACCGCCACATTGGTTAGTGGCCCCGTTGCCACCAAAGTGACCGAGTTTGCCGGAGCCCGGCGAACTGTCTCAATAATAAAATTGACAGCATGCTGTTCAGACAGCTGCATTGTGGGTTCAGCCAGTGGCTGGCCGCTGCCGCTATCAAGGCCACTCTCACCGTGCACATGCTCAGCGGTCACCATCTCTCGCATGACCGGTCGCGGGCAGCCCGCATACACAGGGGTATCCCCGGTCGCCGCGAGAGTGACTACTTTCAGGGCATTAAGCACAGTGGCATCAAGCTGCACATTGCCCCCCACCACCGTCAGACCCAGGAGGTCAATCTCGTCAGGTGAAGCCAATGCCAGTAAAATGGCAACTGCATCATCGTGGCCGGGGTCACAATCAAGGATAATACTCTTCGTCACATTAAGTTCCCAATTTGCTAAAATAGCTGCTTTGCCAGCCATGACAAACACTATGATACGCCACGCCAAATTTAGTATCGGCCAGGTCGTTAAACATCGGGTGTACCCGTTTCGCGGAGTCATCTTTGATGTTGACCCTGAATTCGGTAATACACAAGAGTGGTACGATGCCATCCCTGAAAATATGCGCCCGCACAAAGACCAGCCATATTATCACTTATATGCCGAAAACGAGGAAACAGAGTATGTAGCTTACGTATCAGAACAAAATCTGCTGCCTGATGACTCGAAAAAACCGATAAGGCACCCATTGGTTGAAGAACTGTTCGAACGCCACAACGACAGCTATATCATTCGCGACAACTCACATCACTAGCCCGGATTATTCACGAAATTGACGGCATCTCACTTGATCTTTGATTCCAC
>CAZNOB010000089.1:0-20534 GCA_964574535.1 uncultured Granulosicoccaceae bacterium
CCGTCTCAACAATATCCGCTTGCTCCGGATCAATGCGGGCTTCAAACGCCTTCAGGCGCTTATAGATTGACATCAGCTCAACAATCGTTGTCCATGAGTTAACCAGAAACTGGAACGAATTTTCAACACGTGAGAATGCCTGACTAATTTGCTGATACAAACCAAAGGTTATCGCCCCCGCCACAAACGTTGGTCCGAGAGCAATCAGAGGAATAAAATTAGCCCCCTGCAGATAAGCATATCGGAATACATTGAAGTAGAGATAATTGAAATATAATTTGAAGTAGTTCTTTCTCACGTTACCAAACAACTCTCCAACACTTGGCGGCGAAGCGCGATCCGAATGATCTTCGCCATAGACAAGTTCCTTTCTGTATGCCGCTTCAACTTTTTGATTGTTGAATTCAAGACCTGGCAGGCGATAGCCAACCGCAGCCAGCAAGACCGTACCAAAAGCCGCCGACAGTAAAGCAAGAAATACAAGAGATCCGTTTACAGCGCCGATCAGCGGTAACTCCGTCACTTCCTTTGAAAGCGTCCATAGCAAAGGTAAAAAAGCAATCAATGTCATTATCGAGCTAATAAAAGAGGATCCTAAACCTTCCACAATACCTGCAAAACGCATGGTATCTTCCTGCACTCGCTGCGCAGCACCCTCAATATTCCGCAGAGTTCCCCAGTGAGACATATAGTACTCGTTCATTGCAGTACGCCACCGAAAGACATAGTGCGATGTAAAGAACGCAAAAAGCACAAGCACCAGAATATTCGGTATTAAAATATACAAAAGCGTTAACAGCTTGCTGTAATACTCTTCACTCGTAATATTGCTGGTATCCGGCTCCGACAATGCCAATTGAATCAGGTCATAAAAATCACCGTACCAATTGTTTATATAGACACCTAACTGCACTTGAAAGTAAGTCACCAGCAGAATTAGCGCGCTGCCGCACACAGCCCACCAGTACCACCGATTGCGATCAATGAAAAACCACGCTGCACAAAACATCGCGGTTACCAGAATTATGTATTGATACAGCCAGACTTTATCCGGATTCAGAAATGGTGGTCGCTGGCCTTCTATGGTCGGCAACGCTTCTTTCATCACACTAAATTGCGCCGCCATACCGTCGAACAGCCCATACCACATAAACAAACTGACAAAAAACCAGGCGACAGCCGAAAGAAAAAATTTCTTAGGTGAAGGAAAGAAGGATGCAAACATTAAGCAGACCCGTATTGTTTGTTAAGAAGCCTTCATTGAAGAGACGATTCGACTCACCAAAGACAGGGCTATTTCCAATGCGAACAACGATCGCAAACAGGTCAGTTATCTTGCCAGGGGACAAATAACTGTCACCGCATTCAATGACCCGCCGAAAATCGTTCGGTCGCTGCGCAATTGTGCACACACAGCTATTCATAGGAACCATTATTCTAGCTGAAGTTTCGCCCGGCAGGTTACTCGGGCGAAATCTGCCAGAAATTTCGTGCCACACCAGGCGTTTCACGCCAATTTCCAGTTAAATAGGCAAATAGGTCACTATTTTTTGATGAAATGGCCTCAAGCCCCCGGTGGCCACGCCGATACTCGACGACACAAAAACAATAGCCACCTTCCAAGGTGGATGGAGAATGTATGAGTCTGCCTCTTCGCGCTGATGCTGAGCCTTCACAGCGCTATCGCCTGATCACGCGCAGTGATTTCGACGGACTGGTTTGCGCCGTTTTGTTAAAACACCTGGACATATTGGACGACATTAAGTTTGTCCATCCCAAGGATATGCAAGACGGTAAGGTCGAAATCACGGAAAACGATATCACGACCAATGTTCCTTATGTATCCGGATGCCACCTCGCATTCGATCACCACCTGAGCGAAACCATTCGCAACGGTGCTCACGACAATCACATTATTGACGCAGACGCACCATCCGCGGCACGGGTTGTTTACGACTACTACGGCGGTGAAGCGACTTTTCCTGCCCATTGGGGTGAAATGATGGATGCGGTTGATAAAGCCGATTCTGCCCAGTATGTCCGTAGTGAAGTGCTCGACCCGACCGACTGGACTCTGCTCAATTACCTGATGGATGCGCGCACCGGCCTGGGCCGCTTTCGCGACTTCAGAATTTCAAACTATGAACTGATGATGCACCTCATCGATTACTGCGCAGAGCACAACATCGACGAAATACTGCGTCTTCCAGATGTTATGGAAAGAATCG
The DNA here is from genome assembly GCA_964574535.1 of uncultured Granulosicoccaceae bacterium. Lineage (GTDB taxonomy): Bacteria > Pseudomonadota > Gammaproteobacteria > Granulosicoccales > Granulosicoccaceae. Next base: position 2,229 of record CAZNOB010000089.1, read on the forward strand.
AGCTCTATGAGCAATTGAAAAACAAGGCTAAGGATCAGATCAAGCGTTGCAGTACTATTCACGACAATCTGGTGGTGATCGATCTGCGCGACGAAGAAACCATCTATCCAACAAATCGCTTTATGATTTATGCAATTTACCCGGAGTGCAATATCTCGATCCATCAGCTTTGGGGTCTGAAACAACAGAACACGGTATTTGCCATTGGTAAATCAATCCTGAAGCGGGACTCGAAAACCAATGTTGGCGAGCTTTGCTTACGCTACGGCGGAGGCGGACATCTGGCTGCCGGCACCTGTCAAATTGATCACGATCGTGCCCCGCAGGTTCTAAAGGAAATTATTTCTCAGATAAACGAGGACGGTTAGTCCAAACACCCGTATTTAAAACTTAAAAAGCCCTCTGCCCTGAGGGCTTTTTTGTGCCGGCCAGCATTTGTGTTGATCCGCACTGCACCAGGATCACGGATAGGTGAGAACACTGATCTCCGCTACAATGAGCTGACTTCTTGCCTGGCAGCTGCAATGAAAAACCAAATAAAAAATCGTCGCGGATTCACCACCAGAACCATCCATGCCGGACAGTCTCCAGATCCGTCGACAGGCGCCATAATGCCGCCTATATATGCCACTTCTACCTATGTACAGTCCAGCCCGGGCGTGCATCAGGGTTACGAATATAGTCGCTCCCAAAACCCGACCCGGATGGCATACGAACGCTGTATTGCAGATCTGGAGAGTGGCAACAGGGGGTTCGCCTTTGCCTCCGGAATGGCTTCCCTGTCCACCCTGCTTGATCACTTTCAGCCGGGCGACCACATTATCGCCATGAATGATCTGTATGGTGGCTCTTATCGACTATTCGAGAATGTTCGCAGGCGATCGCAAGGGCTGGATTTCTCACTGGTGGATTTGTCGGACTTATCGCAACTGAAAGCTGCCATCACGCCAAAAACCCGGATGATCTGGGTAGAGACACCGACCAATCCATTGCTGACACTATCTGATCTGGAGCAAATTGCGACGATTGGTCGATCAAAGGGCATTCTTTGCTGCTGTGATAACACTTTTGCAAGTCCCTGGGTACAGCGGCCAATCGAACAGGGCTTTGATCTGGTGATGCACTCAGCCACAAAATACCTGAACGGCCACAGCGATATGGTGGGCGGAGTTTTAGTAGTCGGCGACAATACCGAACTGGAAGAGAGCCTGGCGTTTCTGCACAATTCAGTCGGTGCCATCCAGGGGCCATTCGATAGCTTTCTTGCGCTGCGCGGCTTGAAAACACTCTCTCTCCGGATGCAACGCCACTGCGAAAGCGCCATGCAGGTAGCAAGTTACCTCGAGGCACATAACAGGGTGGAAAAAGTTTACTACCCTGGACTGCGAAGCCACCCCCAGCATGAGCTTGCAAACCGCCAAATGGACGGTCCGGGCGGAATGGTTTCAGCGGTGCTCAAAGGCGGACTGCAAACAGCGACACGGTTTTTGGAGAAAGTAGAGATCTTTTCTCTGGCTGAGAGCCTGGGTGGTGTAGAAAGCCTGATTGAGCATCCAGCCATTATGACTCACGCATCAATACCCGCTGCAAAAAGAGCAGAGCTGGGTATCAACGATGGACTGGTGCGCCTGTCTGTCGGTATCGAAGACCTGGACGATCTGATCTACGATATCGACCAGGCTCTAAACTGACTGTGCGGCTTGCCTGGCCGAGATCAAACGTACTACAACCCTAGCTTGTTTTTGGCTGCCTGAATCTGATCCTGCAGCAATCCCACCGGCCTGATCCAGGGATCGTATTGGCGATACGCTGCCGGAAACTGTGCTACGGCGTCCCGCGCCGCCTGCAAATCGGCATGCTCTCCGAAAGCCAGGCCGTAGATCGGATTACCGATGCTCGACACGCGGAACGGGAAAACATGAGCCTGTTCACTGGCAAACACTTCCCGGGCAAAAGCCACCAGTTTATCCAGATCAGGTGATGTGCCCAGCTGCACGGTAAATTTATCTCTGTCCAGGCTCATCACCCACGCTTCATCAAATAATACAGTTTCGGTGACCGGGGAGCTCGATAACAACGATTCAACATTGCTTTCACTTGTTGTAACCGCAGGTGGTGCCGCTACCGCAGGCTGTGCTGTAACCGCAGGTGGTGCAACCTCAGGTGGAGCAACCACAGGGGCTGTTGAAATCGGAGATCGCAACTGGACTACGGCGCCTGCATCCGCCTCACGATCGGGATTCCCTGCAACCGTGACGTCGGAATTTTCGGCCTGGGTTAAAACCAGAAAGCCTTTCCAACATGCTGCCAGAACAAGCAGCAGCACAACGATTTTCAGGGTGCCGATCAACGCACTAATACACCCGAAAAAAAATCTGTGTGAGTACGGATTTGCGGCTCGATAACGTTTTATTCTGCGGCTTATCAGTGAAGATGCCATTGCGCCACTCTCTCTATTGCCAGGCTGGCAGTTGATATAATATGCAATGATATTTATTGACTGTGACATGTGCCGTGACTGCTGCCACAACTTTCAACAACCCTGGCGAAAAAGGTGGCAATTGACTAACGTCAACCGAGGTGCCCGGTTAAGATACTGATTAAAAAACGGGCAAATGGCCATTGACAACGACCGGGAGAACCCCGGTCGTTGCAGAACAAAACTACTTCTTCAAATTTGTCCAAATTTGATCGTACAACTTCTGTGTGCCCTCATCACAAACCGCAACGAAAGTACCTGCCGGTGCATCTGCAGGAGGGTTAGCCTCTGGAGATACTTTCAGGGACTCATCCAGCAAATCATTCACACCTTTCACCCCGGCGGTATACTGAGCAAAATTGGTGACTGCTGCTATGTTCTCAGGCTCCAGCAGGAAATCCATGAACTTGATGGCGTTATCACGATTAGGGGCTTCGTTCAGCAGTACCACATTATCCATCCACACAATGTAGCCCTGTTTCGGGTAAGCGTATTCGATATTCGCGCCTTCTTCACGTGCTTTCGCACCAAAGCCATTCCAGATCATACCCACTGCCGCGTCACCTGAGACCAGCACATCCTTCGCCCCGTCAGAATTAAAAGAAGCCCAATGCGGCTTCGCTTCCTGCAACAGATTGTTGAGCGCCTTTAGCTGTTCACGGTCCTGGCTGCATTGCGGTATGCCCAGGTGAATAGAAGCCAATGCCAATACTTCACCCTGGCTATCCAGTACATTAATTTTTCCGCGTAGTGACTCCGGTGGCTCAAATAATATGTCTGTCGTCGAGATATCGTCCTTGTATACATCGCGGTTGACAGAAAAACTGGTTGACCCCCACTGATAAGGAATGGAATGTTTTCGACCCGGATCAAAATCAACATCGACCCATTGATCTTCGATATTGGAAAAGTTGCTTAACTCTGTACTCTCAAAGGTATCAAGCAACCCCTCTTCGCGCATAATCGCGACCATGTAATCACCCGGGACCGCGACATCATAGCTCCCCATTTTTCCTGCTTTGAGAGCAGCAAGCATTGATTCGTTTGAGTCGAACGTATCCATGGTTACCGTGACATCGTGTTCTTTGGAAAATTTATCCAGCAACTCTTGTGGAATGTACTCAAACCAGTGATAAATACTCAACGAGCCCGCAGCCTGAACGGTAGAAGCGCCCATTGAAGCACACAGCGCTATTGCACTTGCGAGTATGGTAAATCGAAATTTCATGTTAACCCCCAATTGTTAACTTAACGGGGCGAGACTAACGATTCTTCTCACCACCGCGACTGACCAAATATGAAACGGTCACAAATAAAATTGAAATTAGCAACATCAGTGTTGATATTGCCATAATATTGGGTTTAATTCCCTGCTTAACTGCGCCAAATATAGCCGTCGGCAAAGTTTCGACACCGGCACCTTTGACGAAATTAGTGATGATAAAGTCATCCAGAGAAATGATGAATGCCAGTAAAAAGCCGGAAATTATCCCCGGCGCCAACAAAGGCAACAACACTTTTTTAAAGGCCTGCCAACGAGTTGCGTAAAGATCCATGGCAGCCTGCTCATAGATGGTCTCTACGCCTTGCAGACGTGCGGCAATTGGTAAATAAGCAAACGGAATGCAGAAAACACAATGAGCAACAAGGATGGTCAGATAACCAGATGTAAACCCGATCGCACTGAAAAAAATCAGAGTAGCAACTGCAGTGACGATTTCCGGCACCATCAGTGGCAAATTTATCAACGCAAAACTAGTGGCCTTTCCACGCCAGCTGCCACTTCTGATCATACCAAGTGCCGCACATGTGGCAATCACGGTAGAACTAATCGCAGCCATCACCGCGATCGTTATAGAATTCCACGCAGCCGTTTTGAACTTGGCGGACTCAAGCCCGGAAAAAACTTCCTCGTACCACCGGAAACTAAATCCACCCCAGCGAGTGATTGAAGCACTGTCGTTGAAAGAATAAATCATTACGATCAGCAACGGCAGGTACAGCAGCAACAGGCACAGTATCGCTATAAAGAGAAACCCGGGATAACGTTTTATTTTTTCTGAGGCGATCGCCATCGCTTAAAGTTCCATTAGACTCATTGCTTACACGGATTGCTGCGAACGCGCCTGGCTTCTTGCATACATCATTAGCACACACAGCACTAGTGTCAGCAGTATCATCGATGCGGCTGCACCAAAAGGCCAGTTACCAGCATTACCTTTAAATTGCTCTTCGATCAAAGAGCCAATCATAAAATTCTTTGCACCGCCCAAAAGATCTGGCGCTAAAAAGGCTCCGAGACTTGGCACAAACACCAAAATACATCCTGCAATGATTCCGGGTTTTACACATGGAATTATTACCCGCCAGAGGGTAGTCCAACGGCTGGCATAGAGATCAGCGGATGCCTCTGCCAGAGAAAAATTAAAACGTTCAACCGATGCGTATATCGGCAGCACCATGAATGGCAAATAGGAATAAAACAGCCCAAGCTGTACCGCAATATTGGTGTTGATCAGATGAATAGGACTTTCAATAATGCCAGCCATCATCAACCACTCATTCAACGGTCCATTGTCACGAATCAGAAATTTCATTGAAACCGTACGGATCAATAAATTAACCCAGTAGGGTATTGTGACCAAAAACAACCAAATATTACGCGTCGATAGCGGACGGGTAGCGATGTAATAGGCGGTGGGAAATCCAACAAGTAAACAAAATAACGTCGCGAGCAAAGCCTGTACAATTGATCGCCAAAAAATACCAATATACGTCCACTCAAGCTGGACGGGTTCATCACCGAATAAACCTCGATCAAAAAAGAACTGATCGTAGGCAGCAAGTGAAAACTCCCAAACTACCCCCCCACGAAATTCCTTGGTTAAAAAGGAGTACACCAGCATCATTAATACTGGCAACACAAGAAAAAAACCAATCACCAGCCATGCAGGTAGCAATAATCGTTTTCGCAGCCCGTCAAAGGCTCCGCCCACTGCAGAACTGGTGTCAGTACCGGGAAGCTGACCAGCCATTAGCTATCTAAAAACCGTGCGCTTTGATGATCGACAATTAAACCGACAGGATCACCGACGGCAAAATTAATTTCCACATCAGAGCTGTTTTGCACCCTTACCAGCACTTCTTTGCCTGAATCCACACGAACATTGATTTGGGTATCAGTGCCCAGATAAACGGAACGCACCACGGAGCCCTTCAGCTCCGCCAGAGTATCATCAGTGCCAGTAATCGTGAGTCGTTCCGGACGAATGCAAAGCTGACCCGTAGCACCGATAGATGCCTGAGGATCGCTGCATTTAACAGTTAAGCCGTTTTCGAGCTGACATACGGTCAGACCATTGTCAGTACCTTTAAGCACTACCGGTAACATATTGGTTTCGCCAATGAAGTCAGCAACGAACATGTTTTTCGGATCGCAATAAACTGACTCTGCTGTGCCAACCTGTTGTACTTTTCCGTTTGACATGACTGCGATTCGATCAGACATCGTCAGAGCTTCTTCCTGATCGTGGGTGACAAAAACAAAAGTTACCCCGGTTTCCTGTTGAATTTGTTGTAACTCGGTACGCATCGCCTGACGCAATTTTAAATCAAGTGCCGATAAAGGCTCATCAAGCAACAGAACTTTGGGCTCCGGGGCAAGCGCTCGAGCCAATGCCACCCGCTGTTGCTGACCTCCGGAGAGGTGGGTTGATTTGCGTTTCGCAAATTCCCCCAACTGCACCAGTTCGAGCATTTGCTTAGTGCGCTGTTCGATCGAGGCGTTATCCCTGCCCAGCATCTGCAGGCCAAATTTGATATTTTCCTCGACTGTCATATGCGGAAACAGGGAGTATTGCTGGAAGACAGTATTTACCGGCCGCTTATTCGCAGGCAGATCTCTGATTTCCTCACCGTAAAGCTGGATATTGCCGTGGGATACGGTTTCGAAACCGGCGATAATTCTAAGTAAGGTAGTTTTACCGCAACCCGAGGGGCCGAGTAAGGTGAAAAATTCCCGATCATATATTGACAGGGATACATCACTTAGTGCCTCGACCTCTCCATAGTGTTTACTGACGTGACCAATATCGATGGCCACGGCTCGACTTGATTGTTCCATGCAGGCAGATCTGTTTGGTGCCAGCCTGAGCTGGATTGTTTCTTTTCCGGCTTTGACGGCGTTACAGGCGAACCAGTACACGTTCCTCCGGGGTGTCTCTTAATCATACGGGAGTCTATTCTGAAATTCTCTCGTGTGTCGGTATTAAGCAACAGCACATGAGTAGGACTGCGCGATAGCATAGATTATCGCCATGGCACTGGTTGGCGATAATCTATTAAATCGCCAGGGGGATGGTAAAACAGAAAAAGAACACAATTTCTACTGCGTGGAGTCCCGGTCACGGTTTAGTCCAACATTGTTTAATTCGAGCACTCGCTCAGCGCGATAACTGGAACGCACCATCGGCCCGGACACCACCTCCAGAAAACCTTTTTCAAGCCCCCACTGTCGGTAGGTTTCGAACTGTTCGGGGGTTACATAACGTTCGATGGAGAGATGATTCTTCGTTGGTCGGAGGTATTGGCCCATTGTCAGGATATCAACATTCGCAGCTCGAAGATCATCCATAGTCTGAATAATTTCTGCTTCAGTCTCACCCAGACCAAGCATTAAACTGGTTTTGGTGAGCACGTCGGGTCGATGTAATTTAGCATGCCTTAACACGCCAATGGTTTGCTCATAGCCCGCCCTGATATCCCGAACCGGATGCGTTAAACGACGAACTGTCTCTACGTTCTGTGCAAAAACCTCGAGACCAGAATCAATTACCTGTTCAACCAAATGCTTACGTCCGTCGAAATCCGGTGTCAGTGCCTCCACCCCGGTTTGCGGGCGCAGTTGTTTTATCGCGGCGATACATGCTGCATAATGAGCCGCCCCGCCGTCTTCCAAATCATCACGATCGACGGATGTGATCACTACATACTTAAGATCCATTAACTCGACAGATCTGGCGGTATTTGCCGGTTCCTCCGGATCGAGCCAACCATTAGGATTGCCGGTGTCTACGGAACAGAAACGACAAGCCCGGGTACACACGGCTCCCATCACCATAATTGTGGCGGTCCCCGCAGTCCAGCATTCACCTATATTGGGACACTTCGATTCTTCACACACCGTAGCCAGACGATGTTCGCGGACGTTTTCACGCACCGCATTAAACTTTCCGCCACCCGGCATTTTTGCACGCAGCCAGGACGGCTTTCGAAGTACCTCCTCATTGTGCGGCTTACTGGTTTTCCCAGAGGATTTAACACCATCCTTTATTGCACTAAACCCGACTTCAGTTTGATATTTTTTTCCAGATGTAACGACTGGAATATTGGCAATTCGCGCTTTTGCAGAGCTTTTATCGTTCAATTTGAGTCCTTTAATCCGCGTGCTGCTGCAGGTTATTTGTTAGATCTTGAGACAACAACGCTCCAATCTCTTCCACGGATTGTATTAACGGGCCTGCAGTCAGATCGCGCAATTGAGTCACTCCCAGGCCACGATACCCACAGGGGTTGATTCGACTGAACGGTTCAAGGTCCATCGACACATTAAGTGCCAGACCGTGAAAACTACAACCACGTCTGACTCTCAGTCCGAGCGCTGCAATTTTATTATTTGACACGTAGACTCCCGGAGCATCACGACGGCTAACAGAGTCAATCGCAAAGCGCTGTAGAAATTCGATCACGGTATTCTCGATTAATGACACAAGCGACCTTACCCCAAGGTTTCGCCGGCGCAGATCAATCATGGCATAAATAACCACCTGGCCGAGACCGTGATAAGTCACCTGACCGCCGCGATCAGATTTGATCACCTCGATATCGCCGGCGTCCAGTATATGTGCGATATCGCCAGCCTGCCCCAAAGTATAGACCCCCGGGTGCTGCAAAACCCAAAGCTCGTCAGGAGTTTTCGCATCACGAGAATCAGTGAAATCATGCATGCGCCCAAGGCTTGACGCATAGGGCTGAATGCCAAGGTGCCGCACCAAAATTGAATCTGCCATGACTACAGCATGGAACCTTGAAGAGAGAACTTCAAGGGCGGACTACAACACCCATACCACGCGATCTTGATCGCTCATCTCTGAAAAAACCCGATCAAGCTGAGCCTGATCAACAGCAACGAACGAGATCGTCACAGACAAATAGGCACCGTTTCGACTGGATCGACTGTAGTGGGTGACAGTTTCGGGATTATCTACAATTGACCGGACAATATCGAGTGCAAATTCGGCAAAACCATCGGTATCCTTGCCAACCGCCTTTATCGAGTAAGTATCGGGGAAGTTCTGAATTGGGCGGTCTTCGTCCTGCAAAATGATTTACTGCAACATGCGCTTGATGGAATCAGCGGTGCGGGTAAAAAAGTTTCCGCGCGCGACCGGCTCAAGCGCCACGACTGGTAACTCAGCCATTATTTTTTCATTCAGCCGAAAGTTAACCACTCCAAGCTGTTGGCCGGCGCTAATAGGCGCGACCAAATCAGGCGACACTTTAAATTCTTTTACCAGTGCGTCTTTTTGTCCGCTTTGCAAAGTCAGAAAATGCTCAGACGGCACAGCCATCGCCACATTATCTGCCTTTCCGCCCCACACCTGCACATCACCTAACTTCCTGTTGGCTTCGGTCACCTTTATGGTTTCAAAAAATCGAAAGCCGTAATTCAGCGCACGCAAGCTCTCGGTGCCGCGCTGCTGTTCATTGCGTGCACCCATCAGCACACTGATTAAACGCATATCACCGCGCTGTGCAGAGGCAACCAGACAATAGCCCGCAGCATTGGTATGGCCGGTTTTTAATCCATCAACCGAAGGGTCATGCAGTAGCAAGGTATTACGATTTTTTTGTGTAATGCCATTGTGAGTGAATTCTTTAACAGAATATAAACGATAGTGCGATGGGTGATCACGTATCACTGCAATGGCCAGCTTGGCTAAATCGCGTGATGTGGTGTAATGATCCTTTGCAGGCAGTCCGGTTGAATTAGTAAAATTAGTATCAGTCATTCCAAGACGCTTAGCCATTTCATTCATCATCATGACAAAGCCTTCTTCACTGCCACCAATGTGCTCGGCCAGAGCCACGCTTGCATCATTACCTGACTGCACTACCAGCCCATACATTAAATCGCGCACTGTTACCTGTGAGCCGGGCTCGAGAAAAGTTCTTGAGCCAATGGTTTTATGTGCATTGCTGCTGATTGGTACCAGATCATCCGGACTTAAATCACTGTGCGTCAGCTGGAAAGAAACTATGTAGGCCGTCATCATTTTAGTGAGACTGGCGGGCTCCAGCTTCTCATCCGGATTTTTTTCCGCAATGATTTTACCAGTATGGTAATCAATCACCAGATAACTTTTCGCAGCCAGGCCCGGAGGTGCAGGAATAGGCAACGGCGCAACTTGCTGCGCCTGAATGGCATTTGCCGTCAGAATGGCGACAAGCAATAGAATAGATCGAATCACGAATGTCCTGTTTACTAAAGATGATCCCGGCCCGTCAAAAGACGAACCGGAGTGCTATAAGCTCGCTTATAACTCTTTAACCTTTACTGTATAGTTTTCCACACCGGATTCACTAAGCCTTGTAGCCACGTCTCTGGCATGCTCGTTATTCACAATCGGTCCAACCGTGACTCGATACATTTCAGTATTTTTCAGCGGTTTGACATGTACCTCTTCGCGAGGAATCTCGAGAACAATATCGATCGCCAGTTTTTCAGCATCCTGCACATCTACAAAAACACCAGCTTGAATGTAGTAGCGATGACCCGTATCTACTTTCGCTGGCGCGGAAAGGGTGGGCATTGTGCCAGGCCCGATGGTGGGCGATGCAACTGCTGTATCAAGCAATGGAATATCAATTCCCTGTGCCGAGTCATCTTTCGCCGAAGCAACAATCAAAGATGTATTTTGCTCTGAAGCTTCGTCAGGAAAGAAATCTGCTGAATCACTGTTGACGAGGCGATCTGCTTCCTCGGACCTTTTTCGACCGGGTACAACCACTTCCAAATATTCGGGCCCAAGTTCCGGCACGTCTACCGCAACACCAACTGGCTCACGGGACGCATCAGCAACAACCATACGTTCATCCTGTGTCACCTCATTCGCGCCGGTAAAACTGTCATCCGGCAGATAGGGTAACTCACCAGCGTCTGTCGCGCTTTCTGTTGCCGGCACATTAAGTAAAGCAACTGAGTCTGAGGTTTCATTCAATACCGGTGGTTCTGAATCGATGAAGAGATCTTCCACTGGAATCGAAGCGGTTTCAACCGGTGTAGTGTTTTCGTAGTAAAATTCAACGCCAAGCTTATTCTTCGGCCCGCTCAGCACCATCAGCTCCTCTGCTGTTAAGGCCTGAATTTCGACCATCGCCGTGCCATCATTCACCATACCTAACTCAAGCGCTGCGGCAAACGACAGGTCAATTAAACGATCCCCGGAAAATGGCCCACGGTCGTTAATCTTCACAACAATCGATTTGCCATTATCAATATGAGTGACACGGGCATAGGTGGGCAACGGCAACGTTTTATGAGCTGCTGTCATTTTGTACATATCATACACTTCGCCATTTGACGCTGTACGCCCGTGAAAGTTGGGACCGTACCAGGACGCCAAACCACGTGCTGAATATCCGTCACTGCTATCCATGGTGTAGTAGCGCTGACCGCGAACCACATAAGAATCCATATTACCGCGCTTGCTTTGACGGATTTTCAGGCCAGTGACTGGCTGTGTCGAATCAACGCTGGCAGCAGCTGGCAACTGATGCTCAGGCTCACTGCTGAACAGACTCTCAGTATCGATGGCATCACCAGCCAATTGACCGCTTCTGGAAGAATGACCGGTTGGCAAGTATGCACAACCCACCATTAGGCTTGCCACGACAGATACCACTGCGGCGTTTCGGTAGTTCATATTGTCTCCTGCTGGAGTATGCAAACAGCGCCTGCGTTAGCGCTTGCGTTTGCGTGACTGGATTTCCTGGCTGAGCTGGTACACAGCCATAGCGTACAAGTTGCTGTGGTTATACCGAGTGATCACATAAAAATTATGATGTCCAATCCAGTACTCAGCACCTTCTTCAGCCTGTAACTGTAATAAGGTATATTTGTCGTTGCCTTTACGTTTTGGATAGATGCCAGCCGCTCTCATCTTTTTATAACTATGAACCGGCTTGGGACTGTCTGTAATTAATGATTTTCCGGTAGATTTATATGCCGCTTTTTCGGCGATAGCCTGACCGTTTTTCCAACCATGGCGATAAAAATAGTTGGCCACACTGCCAATAGCATCGTCCACACTGTTCCACAAATCTATCTCACCATCGTCGTTAAAATCCACGGCGTAGTTGCGATAACTGCTGGAGATAAACTGAGGCACGCCAAATGCACCCGCATAAGACCCTTCAAGACTCTGATAGTCGAGATTATTTTCCCGTACCAGCAATAGAAACTGCTCTAGTTCACTTCTAAAAAATTTGGCCCGGCGCGGATATTCGAAAGCCAGTGTCGCCAGTGCAGACATGGCGGAAAAACCACCACTGATCCTGCCGTAGTATGTTTCAACGCCTATGATGGCAACAATCATAGAGGCGGGTACGCCATAACGAAGTTGCGCTTTTTCCAGCGTTGTTTGGTTTTCCTGCCAAAAATCCACACCCGCATTGATCCGTTTATCAGTGACAAAGATCGGTCGATAATCTTTCCACTCCAACCGCTTTTCAGCCGGACGCTGGATTAGCTCAAGTACTTTTTCATTACGCTCTGTGTTGGCAAACATTTGCGTCAACGTCACCGCATTCATCTGATGTTTTTCAACCATCTCACCAATGAACTGCTTGGCGTCAGGATGCTCACTGTAATCAGCAAGTCCCGCTAGCGGAAACACAAGCGATGCAAATATCGAGGCAGAGATTATTAGTTTTCGGCAGTGCCGAAGTTCACACAGATTCACCAGTCACATCCACTAAAATTCGTTGCTGAAATGATGCGGTATTTAGAGTTCTGAAATAAGTGATTTCATGCAGCACAGCTTATAATATCCGATTGGTAATACTTACAGAGGCCATTTTACAGGAGTAGATAAAAAAACCTCTCTGAAAAAAACAAAAAAAAACCCGGCTCTACTGAGCCGGGCTTTACCAACAATCGCTAAATTAGCTTGTGGTGATGGTGACTACAACAGCGGCGCTATCACCAGTGACACAATCGCCATCACATTGATTAGGATATTCATCGCAGGACCAGAAGTGTCTTTGAAGGGGTCACCAACAGTATCGCCAACCACCACAGCAGCATGAGTATCAGTTCCTTTGCCACCAAAGTTGCCCTTTTCAACATACTTCTTTGCATTATCCCAGGCACCACCGGCGTTAGCCATCATCAGTGCAAGCATCACACAGCCAACCAGAGCACCGGCAAGGAAGCCCCCCAGCGCCTCAGGCCCGAGTCCAAATCCCATTAATGGTGGCGCACCAACCGCCAGTATGCCCGGCAGAATCATGCGCTTTAGAGCTGCAGTCGTGGCAATCGAAACACAACGCTCATTATCCGGCTTGCCAGTGCCTTCCAGTAAGCCCGGAATTTCGCGGAACTGACGACGAATTTCCTTGATCATATCGAATGCTGCAGCTCCAACGGCCCGCATAGTGATGGCACTGACGAGAAACGGAAAGATACCACCGATAAACATCCCCACCAGCACAGTCGGATTACCGATATCCAGAGAAAAATCCGGGTTAGTTAATTTAATGGTTTGAATGAAGGCAGCAATAATGGCAAGCGCTGCCAAACCAGCCGCACCAATTGCGAAGCCTTTACCGATTGCTGCGGTCGTGTTGCCAACCTCATCGAGGCCATCGGTAATGCGGCGGGTTTCTTCTCCAAGGCCAGCCATTTCCGCAATACCGCCTGCGTTATCGGCGACAGGTCCGTATGCATCGATTGCCATTGTAATACCAACTGTGGCCAGCATACCCACCGCCGCGATACCAACACCGTACAGACCAACCAGGCTGCTGGCAGTGAAGATGATGACACACAGCGTCAACACAGGAACGACGACTGATTCCATGCCCGTTGCCAGGCCAGATATCATCACTGTAGCCGGGCCGGTTTCACCGGATTGAGCAATGTCTCTGACGGGCTTACCACCCGTGTAGTATTCAGTCACCAGGCCAATCACCATGCCGCCGACAGCACCGGCCACTACACACCACCAAACCGCTAACGCGACGCCGCTAATGATTGAAACAATCAACGCAGCAACGATAAACAGGATCGTCGCACCAATAGTGCCGTAACGCAGCGCTTTCTCTGGAGATTTATCAGACATTTTCTTCACCAGGAAGATACCCAGCACAGAACACAACAGACCAACCGATGACAGCGCCAATGGCAAAAAGCTCAGGGTTGATGCAGTCATCCCTTCGCCCAGAGCGCCTATTTCTACCGCAGTCATTGTGGCGGCAATAGCGATGGTCGCGATCATACTTCCACAATAGGATTCAAATATGTCTGATCCCATGCCTGCGATGTCACCCACATTGTCGCCTACGTTATCGGCGATCACGCCCGGGTTGCGCGGATCATCTTCAGGAATGCCGGCTTCAATTTTACCCACGAGGTCAGCACCCACATCAGCACTCTTGGTAAAGATACCGCCACCGACTCGGGAGAAAAGCGCAACCGAAGAAGCCCCCATACCAAACCCGTGAATAGCCTCCGCATGCTCGGCGCCCCAAAACCAGTACAAAAGGCCGAGCCCTAACAAACCCGCCGATGCAACGGTTAGCCCCATGATAGAGCCACCGAAAAATGCAACCGTCAATGCTTCTGCGGCACCCTTCTCGCTTGCCGCCACCGTTGTTCTCACATTGGCGCGAGTTGCCGTATGCATGCCAAACCAGCCAGCACCCGCCGAGAATATTGCGCCAACCAAAAAGGCTATCGCTGTGTGATTAGTTTCGAACGCGTACCACAAAATGGCAGCCACAATTGCTACAAAGGCCGCCAAAATACTGTATTCACGACGCAAAAAGGCCATCGCTCCTTTTTGTATCTCAACGGCTATTTCAGCCGCTTTGCCTTCACCGGCCGGGTACTGCAGCACGAGTGAATATACATACACGGCCATGGCAAGACCTGCCACTCCGAGTAGTACTGGAATAACATCCATCAGCGATTTTCCTCTGTTAATTTATGATTTGATTAGAAATTTGCAGGCAGATTTTGCCTTGCCAGCCACCCAGAAACAACAAGCAAATTTGAGTTTAGTTGTTTTTCAGTAAGTTATCCGAAACGCCAATTGAAAAAAGCTGATTCGCAGGTTCGTTAAACGCCTGTAAATCCCAACACTCATAGCTAAGACCAGTGACAATATAATGCATAGATTCAGCGGCTTAATCCCCGTCCAGGCTCACAACTATCATTGTGTCCAGGTTGCAGCACAAAATTCCGGGGAAGGGTTGATTGATGAGTGGCCAACAAATGATAAGACGGCAATATCAAACACACGTAAGCCGGCCCCTTTCATTTATCCGACAGTTTGCGGCAATCGCCAGTCAATTGGCGCTTTCCCGTGAGCTTCGAGGTACGCATTGGCTTTAGAAAAATGCTTACATCCGGTAAATCCACGAACCGAGAGCGGTGATG
This sequence comes from uncultured Granulosicoccaceae bacterium, assembly GCA_964574535.1. GTDB lineage: Bacteria > Pseudomonadota > Gammaproteobacteria > Granulosicoccales > Granulosicoccaceae. The sequence continues at coordinate 17,429 of CAZNOB010000089.1, forward strand.
GATGAGCAGAGGTTAGAACGCAGTGTCTGGAGGAGTCGATTTTTTCGCCTTTGCGTTTTGCATAACCTCCCCAAAGCATAAAAACCGTGTTGGCTGTTTGAGATGAGAGTCGCTCTATCACCACGTCGGTAAAAGTCTCCCATCCCTTCCCCTGATGAGCGGCGGCCTGGCCCTGCTCAACCGTCAATACGCTATTGAGAAGAAACACCCCCTGCTCTGCCCAGGACTGCAAATATCCGTGTGTCACCGGATCGATCCCAAGATCGGCTTTTAACTCTTTATAGATGTTCCGCAGCGACGGGGGTATGGCCACGCCCGGCAACACTGAAAAGCACATACCGTGTGCCTGACCCGGTCCGTGATACGGATCCTGTCCAAGTACCACCACCCTGACCTGATCGAGCGGGGTAACATCAAACGCACTAAACCATTGCGATGGTCCAGGATAGATTGTCACCTGTTTCCCACGCGCGACCAGAAATTTCCGCAGTTCTTGCATGTAGGGCTGGTTAAACTGGTCATCCAGAAGTGATTTCCATCCAGGCTCTAATTTTACTTTTCGATTCACCATGATTGCCACCTCCGGCCTTCTACCTATGCGCCTATATTGACACGTTGTATTGCAGCACGCCGAACAAACCTCGGTATCATAGATAGTATAAGCTTCCTGCATTCGCACCAATCATGCAATCACCAAACACTAACTCCGGCAAGGTGCCGGACCAACTGAAGCATCGCCGATCTCACAAGATATGCTCTTGAAACCCACTGGTATTCATCGCGAATACAGACAGTCGTTACTGGCGATCATTATCATGTCTGGCCTGTACACTGGCAGCGCCAGGGCTGACTACTGCCAGGCACTCTCGCATCAGGAGATCGGGCAGGGATTTGGTTCGGCAACGACCTTTCCCAATACATCATTGGGGGACCGCGTTATCCTGTCTGCCGACAGTGCGGAAAACGATCCTGCACAGCCAGAAAACATCCGCCTCAACGGTACTATCGAGATCCAGCATCAGGATGGAAAAATGTCGGCGGAAAACGCCATTTATAATGCCACCACCAACACCGCCAGAGTGGATGGCGATATGGTTTACGAATCTGAGGGACTCAAAGTACAGAGCAGCAATTCAACAGTCAATCTGGCTGATGGTACGTTCTCTCTGGGTAACGCCGGTTATGAACTCGATAACGGGAACCTTACTTCTCAGGGTAATGCTGCAGAAATCAATCGTGATGAACAAGGGCTACTCCGATTACTCGGGGCGTCCTACAGCACCTGTCCACCGGGAGATGACAGCTGGAAGCTCAGCGCCCGGGAATTGAAATTAGACAGTGACAACGGAGTAGGCTCAGCGCGCGGGGTTACTCTGCGATTTAAAAACGTTCCCATTCTCTATACGCCTATTTTTAGCTTCCCCATAGGCAATCAGCGAAAATCCGGTTTATTGCCCCCGCGATTTGATCAAAGCGACCAAACAGGGTTTGAGTATCGACAACCTTTTTACTGGAATATCAAACCCAACTGGGATGCCACTTTCGTCACACGCACCATGTCTGAAAGAGGCCTGCAAATCCAGACTGAAGTACGTCATTTAAATCGAATTGGTACCTGGACCCTCAATCACGAAACTATCAACTCAGATCGTCGCTTCCAGCCCGATACTTCACGTCGGTTTTCACGATTCACGCATGACGGTGCATTAAATGACCGCTGGACAACGCAGGTAGATCTAAGCTCTGTCAGCGATAATGACTACTTCGAAGATTTGGGCGACACCCTGAAAATCGCCAGTATCACTCATCTACAGCGCCGAGCTGATCTAACTTATACCGCTGAGAACTATCGGTTCCGCACTCGATTACTCAGTTATCAAACTGTCGACCTGAGCATTGCAGAAGAACAAAGACCGTACCGACAACTACCACAGCTGACGTTGAACTATCGACATCCGGTCAAGCGACTCGGCGTAGACGCTACAATCGATACAGAGTGGGTCTACTTTGACAGAAACGGCGATTCCATTACCGGCTCAAGGCTAGATATAAAACCACGAGTTGAATGGACCACTATCCGCCCCGGGTGGTTCACATCGCTGGCAACCAGTTGGCGCAACACTCGCTACGATCTCAGCAATACAACGGGTATTGATCAGACACAGCATCGCAACGTTCCTCTGTTATCAGCAGATGCCGGGCTTTTCTTTCAGCGTTTCAATGAAACGGATCAAAGCACCTGGACACTCGAACCACGCCTGTTTTACCTCTACGCGAAAAAACGCGATCAATCTGAATTGCCTATTTTCGATACCGGTGCACTGGACTTTAACTTTTCACAACTGTTCCGCGAAAACCGATTTTCAGGTGCCGACCGAATCAATGACGCCAACCAGCTTAGTCTGGCATTAAGCTCTCGACTGGTTACTCCAAGTGGTCAGGAAAAATTTTCAGCCAGTGTGGGTCAAATAATCTACTTCGCCGATCGCCAGGTGACACTTCCAGACGATCAGCCAAGCACATCAAGCACATCGGACATCATTGCTGAGCTGGAAACCACGTTAAATCGTCGCTGGAGCGGTAGCCTGAATTTGCAATGGGATCCGAACGATTCCGCGACGCAACGTTCGTCAACACAAATTAAATACAACAACGGCCCCGGAAAGCTGGTTAACTTTGGACATCGATTCTTACGCAGTGAAGGTGAGTTTGCCCACTTCTCGTTTACATGGCCCATTGGAGATCGCTGGCGCCTTGCAACCGGCTGGAACTATTCACTTGATAACAAGCAAAGTATCGAAACTGTTGTGGGTGTTGAATATGATAGTTGTTGCTGGGCCTTTCGCACAGCGGCAAGACGCTACATTACAGACGATGGTGAAGACTCTACCGATGCAGTTTTTTTCGAGCTGGTGTTGAAAGGGCTCGCACCGGTTGGACAAAACGTCACTGAAGTATTAAGCGAAGCCATTGGTGGCTATAGCTATAACAACTAGCCGGAATAAATAATGAGGACTCTACATTCAAAACCAAATGGGAAAAACAGCTAGCTAGTGCTCATCCAGAAACAGGTGCGTAGCGAGAATCACTGAGGTGCGTGAGGTTT
>CAZNOB010000090.1:0-17311 GCA_964574535.1 uncultured Granulosicoccaceae bacterium
CTAGTTTAGCCGCCCGGTTGTAGTATTTGTGGAAGTAATAGAGAAGTAAGCTGTTTTGAATTTAGCTGTAGTCAATAGTCGCGCAATCGTCGGAGTCACTGCCGTACCCGTTGCCGTTGAAATTCACCTGGCTGGTGGTTTGCCGTCACTGTCGATTGTGGGCATGCCTGAGGCCGCTGTACGCGAAAGTAAGGATCGGGTTCGATCGGCGTTGTTGAATTCCGGGTTTGAATTCCCTCCGCGTCGAATTACCGTTAATTTAGCACCAGCAGATTTACCGAAATCCGGTGGGCGGTTTGATCTTCCTATTGCTTTGGGATTGTTGGCGGCTTCAGGTCAAATTGATCCGGAGCGTTTGAATTGCAGTGAATTTATTGGGGAGTTGGCACTCAGTGGTGAGTTAAGAAAAGTGGATGGCGCACTACCCACCGCTATTGCAGCACAGGAATCAGATCGAGCATTAGTGGTGCCGCGGGAAAATGCGCGCGAAGCCAGCCTGGCTGAGCGGTGCAGTGTCTATGCTTGTGGATCTTTATTAGAGTTGTGTAATCATCTAGTCTGCTCTGAAGCATTCGAAAAGCTATTGCAGCAGCCTGAAAGTTCTATCACGCTGCCTGAAGATGGTATGGCAGATCTTGCTGATGTTCGTGGTCAGCATCAGGCACGCCGAGCGCTGGAAGTTGCTGCCACGGGGGGGCATAACTTATTGCTGGTAGGACCGCCAGGGACCGGCAAGTCAATGTTGGCCAGCAGGCTACCCGGAATTCTGCCGCCTATGACGTTAAGGGAGTCGCTGGAAACTGCTACGGTTGCTTCAATTAGTCGGGTTGGTCTCGATATTGATCGATGGCGCAAACGCCCATATCGTGCTCCTCACCATACAGCGTCGGGTGTGGCTTTGGTCGGTGGAGGCAGCCAGCCAAAGCCGGGTGAAGTCTCTCTGGCGCATAATGGCGTGCTGTTTCTTGACGAATTGCCGGAGTTTCCCCGTTCAGTACTAGATGTCATGCGGGAGCCTTTAGAAAATGGAGAAATCACAATTTCGCGTGCCGGGCAACAGGCTGACTTCCCGGCCCGTATTCAATTAGTTGCCGCCATGAATCCTTGCCCATGTGGTTACTATGGTGATGTTAAAGAGCCCTGTCGATGTGGTCCTGAATTGATTTCGCGCTATCAATCGCGCATATCGGGGCCTTTGCTTGATCGGGTTGATATACAAATATCTGTGCAGCGAATTGAGTATGCATTGTTGCGAGGAGATGCAAAACCCGGAGAGTCATCCAGTGTGGTCAGGGAGCGTGTGATTGAAGCGCATGAGAGACAACTACAGCGCATTGGTAAGCCGAATGCGCATATGGATTCAAAAGAAGTTGAGCAATTTTGTACGCTGACCGAGCAGCAGCACGGTTGGCTGGCAAATGCATTAGATAAATTTAATTTATCAGCACGTTCGATACATCGAACGCTAAAAGTAGCCCGAACCATAGCGGATATTGCCGGTAGTGCCTCAATAGAGGCTGATCATTTACGTGAGGCGTTGAGTTATCGGACTACCATGAAAGAGCAGTATCGAACCGTTAAGAAATAAGTGGTAACCGCTTGAGTTTGTTTGTGTCGTTTTGCAACTAAAAATCCAGCTCTGCGTTCTCGAATGCTTCAAGATCCACTGGCTTAATAATCACACGGCGATTTATCGCATGGTCTGCTTCACTTGACCCCTGTGAAATTGGCGCTGATTCACCAAGAGGGCGCATTTTAATTCTGTGGTATGGCATGCCTTTGGATAGCAGGTAGTCTTTTATTGATCGCGCGCGTGCCTCGGTCAGGATGGCGTTGTAAGCAGAGTCCGCTCGCTGGTCAGCGTGTGTTTCGATAATGTAGTTAAAGGTGTTGCAACGCTCTGCCACTTGATTTAGGCGATCGAAGATAGGTTTTACATGCTCGTTAATTGCAGATTCGTTGGTGGCAAAAACGTTCAAGTGGGTCACCCATGACTGGGAGCAATGCTCGGGTACGTCGGATGTCTTGGCCACGACGACAGGTGTCCGTTCCTGTTGAGCCTTTTTGTAGTCAGCAATAAAGAAATCAATTTTTCGCAGTACTGCTTCAACCATCCATTCGCCGCGGTTGTCACATTGGTAGGACTCATCGCCATCCCCCCATGTGCTTAACCGGTATTGGTTTTCGGGTTGGCGCAGCAGTGAAGCCGACTGGCCGAAGTCTGCCCATATAGAGTTTTTACATGTCACCGGGATGGCGCATGCATGCGCGTTATCGACATCTGCATCTTCCAGAATAGAATCTTCAACACCGTTGCCGCCACCTTCATAAGCTGGCCACAGGTTCATCATTGGCTGGCCGGGTGTAACCCGCATTTCTTCTTTGGTGAGAAAAAACAGACCAGCAGCTTCAATCTTATCCTGCACTTGCTGTTCGAAGGTTTCCGGTATAACTATACCTTTGTCTTTGCCAGCGGCCATTATAGCCGAGAGGTCGACGTGTAAGCCTTCCAGTCCCCTTAGTGTCAGGTAGCCCTCACGGAATTCCTCAGCGCCGATTTCCAGTGGCCGCGGATTTGGTTCAGGATAAGACCGTGTTTCCGAGCCGAAAACAGTCCCGGAGATCAGGATAGATATTGTACCGCATAAAGTGCGAGTTACGGATGTAAGCCGCATGGTTAGGGCTCCGTAGGTTTGCGTTTAATGTTTGAACGGTAACGGCACTTATTATCCTAAGTTGAACGACTGGATCACGCTTCTGATTGTTGCGTTGTTCGCAGATAATCAATAATTTAAAAGCCCCATTTCCAGCTTAGTGTCACCATTGCGTTATCGCGAAAGTTTAGGTCAAATGCCTTGTTTGGTCCCCAGTTGTTGTATTCAATTGCCCAGGTTTTTTCGCGCCAATCGCTATACCCGAATCCGTAGGCCCATGTCATATCGCCTCCCTCCAGGGGTTGCGTGAGCAGGGTGCGGATAAACCAATTGGGCTTGGGAGTCCACGAGCCGGCGAGGGTTGCAGTTGGCGCGACGTCTTTTCCGCCGCTGATAGAGAATGAGCTCGATATGCCATTGTTTGTCAGTAGTTTGGAATCAAACTTATAGCTGATTGATGCGACAGCTTTTTCGAGTTGAAGTCCGTCGCCTGGCCTTAGTGGCCCCCAATGGTTAAGTTCAAATGCCCAGGTATCAGTGTGCCAGTCGTTATATCCAATGCCCCAATAGTAAGAAACCGGCTCGCCTGTGTCGGTATCAGTAAAGGCGAACCCGGTGCGAGCAAAGAAGTAGCTGGATCTGATGGGTTTATAGCCAAAATTAGCGGTCAGCGACCGGGCGTCAGGGCTTGATTCAAAGCGCTGATTGCTTAGCGCAAAGCTACCAGAGAATCCATGATATTTGCGGTCTTTGAATCCAGGTGTTTCATCGACAAACGGTGGTACCGATCCACTCGGAAATGAGGTGCTGTTGGTTTGGGGTGGTGTCGACTGAAGATTCTTGCCAGTGTTTTGCACGGTCCGGTCAAGCGCAGATGCAAGTACAGGCTCTTCACGATAGTAAACCTCTGGTGTGGTGGCCTGAGCCTCAGGTCTGTTAGGGTTGCTGGTTGAGTTTGGCGCTTCAAAATTGCCGGCTGTATCTTCTGGAACCATTGGCCCGTCCCAGACTTCAGGTGGGCCAACCGGGGGGCTGATGATTGTGATTACCGGTGGACGGGCGGGCGGTTTAAACTCGACTTGTGCAATTTCAGGTGTGTGGTCGGTCTCTACTGGGAGCGGCTGTGATGTAGTTTTCGAAGGAGGCTCTTTCTGTGTTTGGTGTTGGGCCAATTGCAACGCCTGCTCTACCTTTTGTATTGCGTTGGCTTCTTCGATGGCGGCTTCTTTCTCAAGCCTTTGGCGTTGTGCAAATGCTGCGGCGCGACGTTGTAATTCCTCACGGGCCTTTTTGCGTTTACTGTTTTTAAGACTTGCGATGACGACGTCTTTGGCATGAGTGCTTGCGTGTATATAGCGTAATCGCCTGTCGGTTGTTTCCTTTTGTTGTCGGTTCTTAATGGCGGCGAGCTTTAAGTTATGGATTCTGTGCTCTTCTTCCGTGTAAGGGGCGGAACAATCCGTTGTCCACGGATGAGGGAAGGCATTATTTTTTTCTGGCTGTCTGGCTACAACCTTGCTTGGCCCGAACAGCGTTTTTTTGTAAAACAATTCACCTGTGGCCGGATGTGGCAGGCATTGATTGCGCTGGATGGCCCACCAGTCATAAACCACCTGAGGGCGGGTTAATTGATCAGTTCGACTGAAGGCAATCGGTATATATCGCTCAGTGCTTCTTTTGCCGATTCCAAGTCTCTGCAATCCTCGCCATTGAGTCGGCGGCGGATAATGTGCCTGTCTGCGTGATGCAAGACCCCCGATAGGTGATTGATCATAATATTGCCCGTTGTGATGGACAGCGCAATAATTCCAGCCAAGTAGCACGGATTCTGCAAGATCGGTATTGACTGGATGCTTTTCGATACTGTTCAGTATGACGTCGATCACAATATCTAACGTGCCGGCATGCAGAGCGGGTTCTCGATCCTCACCGAACCACTCATTTGGTGTGTTCGTGTTAGCAGTTCGGTTCTTTTTAAGTTCTGTCAATGCTGCTTTCGCTGCGGCTGGATCGACAGCACACTGAAGTGCCCTGGTGGTTTCAAGTAGTGGCGGAACAGCCGGGGCGGGATTTGCGATGCTCTCTATTGACGGCATCAAGCACAGGCACAGTAGAGCTGCACTGCGTTTTATGGCTTTGCTGCAGGAAGTGAAAATCCGCGTCGCTGGTGATGATTTTTGCAACAACCGGATTTCCCATCGAAGAGCGGGATGATCTGGCATGGGGCGTATCAAAACGGGTGTCGTCAATAACTGTTAGCGCACAGTTGAAGGAAAACACAAACGTTATTATCGATTCGGCTGTAAATTGATTAGCAATTGCGTTGTTTAAGGCTCTATTGAAGAGAGCAGTGGGGAGTCAATCAATGTTTTGCGGGCGAATGCCTGGCAGTGGGACGGCATTGCGCCATACTTCTTGTACAAAAGCGTTGTCAGCATGACGCCGTTTGTATGCGCGGTTGTCACGTCGTTGTAGCCACCTTCCTCGTAAATGCCAGAGTACCATCCGCGATCCGGGTTATAAGCGCTCTCGATTGTAGACATCAGGATATTGCTGTAATCGTCGTGCGGGAATAGAGTGGCGAGTGAGAACGCTGATTTCGTTGAAACCGTTTTCAGTGCTTCGTGTGCGACCCCTGTATCAGTTGTTGTGGTGAATGTGAGGCCAGCGCTAAAAATGGTGTTGTAGAGGTAATAAGGGGGTTGATTGATATTGTCGTCAGATATTGCGGTTGGTATTCCGGTGTCCTGCCAGCGTTTTTTTTGTACCTTAAAAATATTTTCAAGCAATGGCTGGTTTTGCTCATCGATGCCATGTTCCATTGCATCCAGAGTGTAGGAGTCGGTGACTACAAAGTTGTTGACGCCCCACTGACGTGGATCTCTGTTGTCATGGGCAATGGTAAAGCCGAGTATTTCGGTGTTGGCGCGAAAGGCATTATCGTAATTTGCAGCTATAGCGGCATTAAAGCCAAGGGATTGGTATACCTTTCCTGCATATTGCTCGTAGCCCAGTCTTCCTTGTTGTACCGAGCGCATTTCCCCCGTTCCCGAGTCTTCTCTGGCGATGCCATAGAGTTGTTCATCTTTCACAAGGTAGGAAAAATTCCAGCGTGAGAGTATTTTATTGACTGGGTTGTAGTACTTCGGATGCATACATTGGAGCGTGGTGGCCCAGTAGGCCAGACGTGATAAATCAAGCACAGAAACGCCAATTCCGTTTTCAATTTCGTTGCCTGAATAGTCGATCATTGCGGCAGTCTCTGTGCTGTAGACGATATTTGGTGCCAAGCCTTCGAACAGATCCATGGTGCTCATGGTCTTTAACAGATTCATTATTGTTTGGTCAAAATCGTACTGAGAGATCAGATTAAAGTCGCGAGCTGCTATATAAGCGCCGAGAGATGATCCAGTATCCCACATGGTTGTGGAAGGGTATTGGTCGATTGAGTTAACTAAACCGGTGGTCGGATTAGAATTGTTTTCAAAATATTTCCAGGCTGTTTCAGCAATTTTGGTGTCTGATTCGCATAAATCGAGGCCCTTGCCGGAGCATTCAATTTGCTTTGATGATTTTACAGAGGCCGGTATGGATTGATTGTCGCCATTTCGTGCGGCGCTGAACGCCGGCTCAGGTAAAGGTGAAATCGATTGCACTATTTCTCGCTCCTGAGCTACTGAGAAAGCCGAGTAGCTGTCGGGGGTGTCTCTGGATCGGCCAGAGAATATAACGATAGTGCCTACCAGAAAAAGGGTGCTGACGATGGCAGTGATTGCGGCTTTGCCGTGGAAAGGCGAGGGTGCGAGCGTACCCCTCTCTACCGAGTCATAAGGTTCCTCAGTATAAGCGTTGTCATAAAGAAATCTCTCTCTGGCGCGTATGTGGTCCAGACGACTCGAGAGTCGGTCCGGAACTCTATGTCTCATCGAGTAGTGTTCCTGACATTTTTGCTGATCGATTCCTATTCATCGAAAGCATATCTGTTTATAAAGATTTGGCATGTGTTCGGCGAAAAGTAATTAGACAGTTCTAAATTTGACTGGATTTTCCTGAACGGGCGGTTGTACAAATGAACTTAGACGCGCGTGCATTTATATACGGCTGAGGACATGCACTGGAGTGATATGCCTCAATGAACCTAGCGCCCATCTTCGTGAATTCTTTCATGTTAATCGAGTAATTAATTCAACTTACAGACCGTTCATGCCGCTGTAGTCGAACTTGTGTTTAATGCAAGAACCTGGCTGATTGGTTCTTTCTGACATCACAAATTTTACGAAGATTCTAATTGCTGGTGAATTTTGTGATTGTCGTCTCAAACCTGACGAGATGGAGTCGAGAAAGTTATCGGAAAGAATCAAATAGCCCAACAAAAAAAAGAATAGAGAGGCTTGGTAATGAAGTGGGAATTGGAAGAAGAAAAACACTATGTAGTAGTTCGTCCTTTATTGGCACGGCTGGATTCGGCAGTAGCGCCAGAGTTTAGAACTTTTGTCTCTGATCTAAGTGCTGAACAGGGAAAACAGATCTTACTCGATCTAAGAAATGTGGAATTCATGGACAGCAGCGGACTGGGGGCGGTTGTCGGTTGTTACAAGCTAACTAAAAGTGTCGGTGGATTATTAGTTTGCAATGTGCAGCAACAAGTAAAAGATATTTTCCGTTTGACCCATATGGATCGCATCTTTGAAGTAAATGATAGTTTTGAAGCCTGTGTGGACAAATTGGCTGCCTAATTAGCCATTTGAGACTTCAGGAGGTTTCAAAATGAAAATCAGGTTGAATATCGAAAGGGATTTAGAGCAAATCGGAAATGTGGGCGACTGTGTCAAGCACCTTTGCGAGCGTGATAATCGACCAGGGCCGCTACAGATGGATTTAATGATAGCGGAATTACTTACCAATATAATTAAGCACTCGGGTCCTGATGGGGAAGATCAGTGCGAGTTTCCGGTTGGTGTCACGGTGATTGTTCGGGATGATTTAATCACGTTGTCTGTAAGCGAAGTGGGCAGACCAACTAGCCAGGAGGTAGTGAGTCAATACACTGCGACGGAAATAACCATGCCAGAGATTGATGGAAATATCATGAATCTGCCGGAGTCAGGGTGGGGGGTGCAGTTGGTTAAGTCTATTTGCGACGATATCAGTTATGAGCGCATTGATGGATCAAATGTATTTCACATGTGTTTCGATCTTAATGATGTCGCTGCGTAGCAGAAGGCTTCCTAGGCAATGAGTAATTATTTCTCTGTCTTTGAGGATCGCAAGCCGCCCGATCCGCTGCAAACTAATCCCTGGATACACTCGTTAGGCCAGATTTTTCTGATTACGGCGATTGTTACAGGCGGTTGGTATTTGTATTGGCGGTGGACTGCATCGCTTAACTTTGATGCACTATGGTTTGCCATTCCTTTGGTTGCTGCAGAAACAGGTGCGTATATTGGTCTGGTGTTGTTTGTTTTCAATATCTGGCATATTGAAGATGTTGCGGAAGAAGCGCCTCCCGAATGTATTTCAGAGTGTGTTCGCGAAGGGGATTCTCTGCCTAGACCCATTTCAGTGGATATCTATTTTCCGACCTATGATGAAGACAAAGAGTTGGTTCGACTTAGTCTTATAGATGCAAAAAAAATACGCTATCCCTACAAGATTGATATACGTGTTCATGTACTTGATGATGGACGCCGGAGTGCGATGGAGGCACTGGCGCTCGAGATGGGCTGTAACTACATTACTCGCGACAGTAACGAGGGTTTTAAAGCAGGAAACCTGCGTAACGCAATGGAGCAGACCAGTGGTGACTTTATTGTAATTTGTGATGCGGATACACGCCCGTTCCCAACACTGCTGGAGCATACGCTTGGATATTTTAGAGATCCGGATGTGGCCTGGGTACAGACGCCACAGTGGTTTTTTGATCTGCCTGATGGTGAGGCGTTGCATGATATTTTAGCCCGTCGTGGTAAGGCTGGCTCTTTTATCGGTCGCGCGATCACGAAAGTGTTTGGTGAAATAAAGCTTGGTGAAGATCCCTTCGTTAATGATCCGAAGATGTTTTATGATGTAATTCAACGTCGTCGCAACTGGGCTAATGCCTCTTTTTGTTGCGGTGCAGGTTCTATTCACCGTCGTGAAGCAACGATGCAGGCGGCGCTGCGTAGCTATGGCCTCGATGTTGTTAAAGAAGCGAATGAAAGGGGCAAGACCGTTCAGTCAATGACTGGAGAGTCGGAATTTAATTCTGAGTTAATGCAACACATTACCGAGCAATCAATGCTCGAAAAAGAATTTACGCCCTACAAATTTCATGTGTCCGAGGACATCTATACTTCCATTGAGCTGCACTCTGATATGGGAAGAGAATGGAAGTCAATTATGCACCCCAGGGTTGAATCCAAGATGCTCTCCCCGCAGGACTTACTTACCTGGACAATGCAGAGATTCAAGTACGCCGGCGGCACACTGGACATAGCAATAAATGACAGGTTGCTTGGTCGAAAGGGGCTCAGCTTTTCTCAGCGTCTGATGTATGGATCAACAGTTTGGTCTTATCTTGGCGCACTATGGAATGTCGTTTTTCTATTTTCTCCAATTGTCTATTTTTTCACCGCGATCGCTCCTGTATCTGCATTTTCAATGGATTTTTATAGACACATTTTCCCCTTCCTGGTTGCAACAGAGCTCGGTATGATGTTTTCTGTCTGGGGAGTGTCTATGACCAAATCCAAGTACAGTTATCTGGCATTTTTCCCCGTAAATTTACGGGCCTTATGGACGGTGCTGCGTGGCGAGAAGATTAGTTTTCCGGTGACTCCCAAAACCCGACAGGATGGTGCGCATTTGCAATTGGTGTGGCCGCAGTTATCAGTCATTGCGCTAACGCTGCTAGGAGTTATCTATGCCTGGTCAGGCTACCTGCTAGGCAATTTATCGTATGGATTTGATGGCTTGTTTCTCAATACGTTTTGGGGCGGGGTCAATATTGTCGCCATGTTTGGAATAGTCGGGGCAGCAGTTTGGAAGCCGCCAGTGTATTCGATTGACGAGGCCGAACACCTCGCACCAGAAGTCAGGCGAGCTGCGTGAATATTAAAGAAAATTTGATAAAGGCAAGAGGGAGTCTGGTATTTTTAATTGGACTGACCGTAGCTTTTGGAACCGTGTTTTCTTTGGAGAGATGGAATCCTGTACCTGCTGATGGTGTAGTCAGGGCCGCTCCGGTGATTGACCTCAAGTTGAACCAACTTACCGACCTGCCCAAGCTTCGTGTACTCACGGATGAAGAGATGAAATACGCAGAAATCGCGTGGCAGTACTTTGTCAAAAATACCAATGGAAAAACCGGGCTTGTCAATTCAGTGAGTCAGTATCCGGCGGCCACCTTGTGGGATACGTCGTCTTATTTACTGGGGCTGATCTCTGCTTACAAGTTGGGACTTGTTGAAACGGCTGAGTTTAATCAGCGTACGGAACAGCTACTCGAGACACTGGCCACAATGCCGTTGTTCGATGATCGGTTGCCCAATAAATCATACAGTGTGGTGAATGGCGCAATGGTCACCTACGATAACGAAGACACAGAGCGTGGTATAGGCTGGTCAGCGATAGATATCGGGCGAATTCTTGTGCCGTTTAATGTGCTGGTATGGCGTTACCCTGAGTTCACCAGAGATGTGAATCAGGTGTTGGCCAATTGGGATCTGTCAGCAATAGCGAAAAATGCAGAGATGATGGGTGCCGCGGTTGATGAAAACGCTGGAACGCTAATTCTACAGGAAGGCAGGCTTGGGTATGAAGAGTACGCAGCCAAATCCTTAATGCTCACTGGTATGGACGTGTCGCAAGCTCTGGATTACCAGGCACACTTTGAATACGTTGAAATTAGCGGTGTAGGCATTGGTACTGATTTGAGAACCCCCGATAAATTCGACGCACTTAACGCAGTGGTTTCTGAGCCCTATGTACTGGATGGGCTCGAGTTTGGTTGGGATAGATATTCGCGGTCCCTTGCTGATGGTGTGTATCGTGTCCAGCAGGCTCGATACGAAGAAACGGGTATACTTACTGCGGTTAGTGAAGACAATATTGATCAAGCGCCTTACTTTGTCTATAACACGGTATTTGCTAACGGCAAGCCTTGGAATGCGGTGACTGAATCTGGCGTCGATGCCTCGGCGTATAGAAGCGTCAGTACCAAAACAGTTTTTGGACTTCATGCACTATTCCGCAGCGATTACACCCAGCTACTGATCGATCATATTAAAACCCGCTTTGACCCTGAAGAGGGTTGGTATTCGGGCGTTTACGAGGCCACCGGTAATACTAATAAGTCCCTGACTGCAAATACCAACGGGATCATTCTCGAGTCGCTGCATTTTATCCAGTTTGGTCCATTAATGAACCTCGGGCAGCCAATGCAGATGGCAATATCTGAAGAATAAAATGCGCCACATGCAATGTTGACCGCTAATTTGGCAAGGTTAACTCCCCGCTATTCAGACTCCTTTCAATTATTCAATTGAGTCGATTCTGACTGTGTTTTAGTGCCTGCTGGATGCCTCGACAATTTGCTGTTGTTACTTTTGATACTAGAAAGCGGCGAATACAGCCAATTCGTCTACAGACCAAGATGGTATAAACTGCCCCACCAATTCAGAATCAATGACGGGTGACAGAATGTCAAAAATTATCGACGGCAAATCTTTTGCAGAAAACCTGCGCGGAGATATTGCAAAGAAAGTGGCGACCCTGAAAGAACAACACGGTATTGTTCCCGGATTGGCCGTGGTGCTGGTAGGCGAAGATCCGGCCAGTCAGGTCTATGTCCGAAATAAAGGCAAGCAGACAGTTGAAGTCGGTATGCAGAGCTTTGAGCATAAGTTGCCAGACACCACAAGTCAGGAAGAGCTTATGGCATTGGTTGATCAGCTCAATACCGACGACTCAATCCACGGCATACTTGTACAGCTTCCGCTGCCCTCCCAAATTGAAGAGAAAGCTGTCATCAACCGTATTAACCCCGATAAGGATGTCGATGGTTTTCACCTCGATAATGTCGGCCGTCTGGCGATTGGTGATAACGGTATTGTTCCGTGCACGCCGCTGGGCAGTTTGATGATGATTAAAGACCAGCTAGGGGACTTATCCGGGAAGCATGCGGTTGTTGTCGGGCGGTCGAATATAGTTGGCAAGCCCGTCGCCAATTTACTGCTGCAGGAAAACTGTACTGTAGTGATTACCCATTCCCGAACCAAAAATCTTGAAGAGGAATGTCGTCGGGCTGATATTCTGGTGGCCGCTGTAGGACGAGCTGAAATGGTCAAAGGTGACTGGATAAAGCCGGGTGCCACAGTAATCGATGTCGGTATTAATCGCATCGATGCCGGTGATGGCAAAACCCGGCTGGTGGGAGATGTAGATTTCGCATCCGCAGAACCTGTTGCCGGAAAGATTACCCCTGTGCCAGGTGGAGTTGGCCCGATGACCATTGCTTGCCTGCTACATAATACTCTGCAACAAGCCTGTCGAATTAACGGCCTGGACGTGCCCGCGTAGGCAGAGTGGTGGTTGCCTGGTTACGGTATTTGCCGTTTTCGGGCGTTTTGCGGAAACGGTGAAAGTCCACAGATATTGTGCAGGCGCGACAGTAGCACCCGGGCGCTGCTTATGTCTGGAATCACGGTAGGGTACACCGTTACAATCATGGTGAGTGCCTGCGATATAAATGGCTCATCTGTTTTTAACGGGATACCGACAGCTTTGATTGCCCTGATTCAACGAGTTCTTCAGGCCTCTGTGACCGTACAGGGTGAAGTGATTGCGTCCGGCGGTACTGGTTTACTGGTGTTGCTCGCGGTACAGCCGGGTGACATTGAGCATACAGGTTCTGCACTGCTCCGAAAGATCACCAGGTACCGTGTTTTTTCTGACGAAGACGGCAAAATGAATTTAAGCCTGCTGGATACTGGCGGTGACCTGTTGCTGGTTCCGCAATTCACATTGGCCGCTGACACGCGCAAGGGACTAAGGCCGGGTTTTAGTACCGCTGCAACTCCTGACGAAGGCGCGCGTCTGTTTGGTATACTAGCCGCGGAAGCAAAGAAATTGCCGATACATGTGGGCTGTGGAAAATTCGGCGCTGATATGAAGGTGGCGCTAATCAACGACGGCCCGGTTACTTTCTGGTTGCAGGAAACCCCCGACTGACAAGACCGGCGCCGACGATTTTGCATTGGTCATCCGCTGGTCTTATTGAACATCACCCTAGAGACTTGAATAGGTAATGAACTCCAGAAGCTCTTCTGTCATTCGGGATACACTCGAAACACGTATAAAAATCGAACTTAAGCTCGACGGTTCCGGGCGGAGTAAGTTCGCGACCGGTGTGCCTTTTTTTGAGCATATGCTGGATCAGGTTGCCCGTCATGGCATGCTGGATCTGCAAATTACATGTGATGGAGACACCGAAATTGATGATCACCATACAGTGGAAGATGTTGGAATTGCATTGGGACAGGCCTTCAATGAGGCGTTGGGCGATAAGTCAGGCGTAGCTCGTTATGGTCACGCCTACGTGCCGCTTGATGAAGCACTTTCCCGTGTGGTAATCGATTTTTCGGGGCGTCCGGGCCTGTATTTTAACTGTGACTTTAAGCGCGGCCGGGTAGGTAATTTTGATGTCGATCTGGCTTACGAATTTTTTCACGGCTTTGTAAATCACGCACGCGCAACGCTGCATATCGATAACCTTAAAGGCCACAATGAACATCACAAGCTTGAAACCATATTCAAAGCTTTTGGTCGTGCGTTGCGCACAGCGATAGCAGTGGATAACCAGCTTGAGGGTCGGCCTGCCTCCACCAAGGGAGTCCTGTAAGTAAGATGCCCACGACTATAGCGGTGGTCGACTACGGCATGGGCAATCTGCGCTCTGTCGCCAAGGCGATGGTTCATGTTGCTCCAAAATGCAGAGTTAAAATTACTTCATTAGCCAGCGATATTGAAAAAGCCGATCGGATTGTTTTTCCGGGGCAGGGAGCTGCCAGAGACTGCATGCGAAATTTGCATGACCACGATCTACACCATGCCATCGCCAACGCGTTTCAACTAAAACCCGTTTTTGGTATCTGTATGGGCTTGCAGGTGTTGTTTGATCGCAGTGACGAAAATAATGGCGTTGATTGCCTGGCGTTGGTGGAGGGGGGCGTCCATGGATTTGTTCGTCGGTCTGAACAGCCGGAAATGAAAGTGCCGCATATGGGGTGGAATCAAGTGCAACAAACTGGCACTCATCCGCTATGGTCGGGTATTTCTGATCATGCACATTTTTACTTTGTCCACAGTTATTATGTGTCACCGAAAGACTTGTCTTGGGTCGCCGCAAAAACCAATTACCTGAGCCAATTCACCAGTGCAATTGCGAAAGATAATGTTTTTGCTACTCAGTTTCATCCCGAAAAAAGTGCCGAAGATGGGTTGCGGTTACTGAAAAATTTCACCAACTGGACTGTAAGTTAATAATGTCTGTCAAAATGCAACTTGTACCTGCGATCGATCTCAAGGACGGTCAATGCGTCCGTCTGAAGCAAGGGCGAATGGAAGATAACACTGTCTTTTCTGACGATGTGGTTGGCACTGCGGGTCGTTGGGTGGGCGCGGGTACAGATCGTTTGCATATGGTTGATCTTGATGGCGCTTTTGCCGGGGCTCCTAAAAATGCTGCGGCAGTTAACGCGATTTGTCAGGCCTACCCCGATTTGGATGTACAGATTGGTGGTGGAATTCGCACTGATGAAATCGCGGCGCGATATTTTGAAGCGGGGGTGCGCTGGATCATCATTGGTACGCAGGCCGTTCGCGAGCCAGAGTTCATCACTCGATTGTGTCAGCAGTGGCCAGGCAAAATAATGGTTGGACTGGATGCCCGTGATGGAATTGTGGCGCTGAATGGCTGGGCCGAGGATTCCGGAGTCGATGCCACTGAACTGGCGAAAACTTTTGAGGGTGTTGGCGTCAGTGGAATTGTTTATACCGATATCAGTCGTGATGGCATGATGCAGGGGTTTAACGCACAGGCAACAGCTGCATTGGCAAACGCCATTTCAATACCGGTTTTTGCATCGGGTGGCGTGAGCGATTACGCTGATATCGATAAATTGTGCGAGATCGCCCCGCAGGGGGTGGCCGGGGCTATTGTGGGGCGTGCCCTTTACGATGGTGCTATTGATCTGGCGCAAGCTCAAAGTCGAGCTGATAAGCTCATTGCAGGCGGTTAGCTCGTGGCTCTGGCTAAACGATTAATTCCCTGTCTGGATGTAGACGCCGGTCGAGTGGTGAAGGGTGTCAACTTTGTTGATATCAAAGACGCCGGAGATCCGGTAGAGGCCGCTCGTCGCTATGGTGATGCAGGTGCAGATGAATTGACCTTCCTCGACATCACAGCCAGTAAAGATAATCGCGACACTATTTTGGATATTGTGGAAGCGGTAGCCGCAGAGGTCTTTATTCCTCTGACTGTTGGTGGCGGGATCAGAGCGGTTTCTGATATCAGGCGATTGCTCAATGCAGGCGCAGACAAGGTGGGTATCAACACCGCCGCTGTCATCAATCCTGAGCTAGTTCGTGAAGCATCTGAGCATTTCGGTAATCAGTGTATTGTGGTGGCGATTGACGCAAAAAGTGTTCATTTGGAAGGCGAAGTACCACGGTTTGAAATATTCACTCACGGTGGCCGCAATCCTACGGGAATTGATGCGGTGGAATGGGCGGTTAAAATGGCGGAATACGGGGCAGGTGAATTGCTGCTTACCAGCATGGACAGGGACGGAACCAAAATCGGGTTCAATCTACCGCTAACCCGGGCTGTAAGCGCCGCAGTGGATGTGCCGGTGATTGCGTCCGGTGGGGTAGGTAATTTGCAGCATCTTTGCGAGGGGGTCACCGAAGGTGGTGCCGATGCTGTGCTGGCGGCAAGTATTTTTCATTTTGGAGAGTTCACCATTGCTGAGGCGAAGGAAGCAATGCGTAGTGCAGGAATCGAGGTGCGATTGTGACAGCTCCGACCGGAGAAAGTTGGCTTGACGAAATCACCTGGAATGAAGCCGGACTGTTACCGGTAGTTGCTCAGGATGAAAATTCAGGCGAAATTTTGATGCTCGCGTGGATGAATCGCCAGGCGCTGGCCAAAACCGCTGAGTTGGGCCAGGCGGTTTACTGGTCCCGTTCGCGTCAAAAACTATGGCACAAAGGGGAAACTTCGGGCCATACCCAGTGGGTGTCTGAAATACGGCTCGACTGTGACGCTGATGCAATTGTGCTTCGGGTCACACAAGATGGCGGAATTGCCTGTCATACCGGCCGGGTGCACTGCTTTTACAGGCAACTAACCGGTGACGGTTGGCAAATTGTCGATCCTGTTGTGAAAGATCCAAGCGAGATCTATCCGGAAAAGTCATAATGGGGGTTCCGGGTCTATTGCCGGGTGGCGTGTTTACGCCATACAATTGCTGTAGACGGAAGCAATAACTTGAATGATCAAATTTTATGCAAGCTTGCGGACGAGCTTGAACACCGTAAAGCGGCGACAATTGAAAAATCCTATGTCGCGAGCTTGTATAAGCGTGGCACCGACACCATTTTACAAAAAGTGGGTGAAGAGGCCATTGAGACCATAATTGCCGTGAAATCCGGCGTGAAGAAAGATATCGTGAGCGAGACTGCGGATCTCTGGTTCCATACGCTGGTGATGCTGGCCGACCAGGGTCTGGGACCGCAGGACGTTCTGGCAGAGCTGGATCAGCGATTCGGCACTTCCGGTCACGAAGAAAAAGCGTCTCGACCACAAACAAAATAACTGAGGTTACACATTATGATGCCAAGTATCCCCCAACTCCTTATTGTGCTGGTAATTGTTGTTCTTATATTCGGTGCCAAGCGTCTGCGAAATCTGGGTGGTGATCTGGGTTCTGCAGTAAAGGGCTTCAAAGATGCAGTCAAAGAGCCCGGTGAAGAAGGACATGAGCCCGGTAAGATCGAAGGGGCGACTACAGCGGAGAGCGTCGCTGAGAATGTCGAAGAAGTCGTCAAAGATAAAAAAGAAGCCTAGATCGCGGCTGCTTTATACGTGGATGGCGCCAATGCTGTACGCGATTCGTTAACAGCGGAGCGACAGAGTGTTTGATGTAGGTTTTCAGGAGATAGTGCTGATCGGCGTGATCGCACTTATGGTGATCGGACCTGAGCGTCTGCCGTCTGTGGCGCGTAGCGTTGGGATGTGGGTGGGTAAAATGCAGCGGTTTGTTGCCGGTGTAAAATCGGATATCGCCAGCGAACTCAAGACAGATGAGTTGCGATCTTTGCTCACCAGTCAGGAAGATCAGATTCGCGAACTTAAGGAAATGGTTAACGAGACTCGCTCCGATCTGGAGCGTACCGCAAAGAGTGCTAGTGAGTCTGTCTCTGAGGGAATGGATGCGGCAGCTGAGCAAGTGCGGGATGCGGCAGAAACTGCCCGAATAAATAACCAGAAAATGGAAGAAATTCGTGCTGCTGCGAAGGCAACTTCCAGCACAAGCTTGTTTCCAAAAGAAGATAACACTCCATCCGCTGATCAATCTTTAGCTGATCCTGACTCCAGCAAATCCGCATGAATTCCA
>CAZNOB010000090.1:17411-20414 GCA_964574535.1 uncultured Granulosicoccaceae bacterium
ATGATAGCCATTGATGTTGCATCGCCATTTTTAATACCGTTTAAGGTGTGTTTGATGCTTTCAATAGTATTGGCTGCCCCTTAT
Source organism: uncultured Granulosicoccaceae bacterium (assembly GCA_964574535.1). Taxonomy (GTDB): domain Bacteria; phylum Pseudomonadota; class Gammaproteobacteria; order Granulosicoccales; family Granulosicoccaceae. The sequence goes on from CAZNOB010000090.1 coordinate 17,496, forward strand.
TTGTTGTATCAGATTTGGGCCTTTGTAGCGCCCGGATTGTATACCCATGAAAAGCGATTGGTCTCACCGTTGCTGATTTCCAGTACGTTGTTGTTTTATCTGGGCATCGCGTTTGCGTATTTTGTAGTATTTCCACTGGTGTTTGCGTTTTTCAATAATGTTGCGCCGGATGGAGTTACCGTTAGCACTGATATTAGTCGCTACCTGGATTTTATTCTCACCATCTTTTTAGCGTTTGGCATTGCCTTTGAAGTGCCCATAGCCACTATTCTGTTAGTAGCGGTCGGCGCAACCACCCCCGACAGCCTGGCGAAAAAACGACCCTATTTTATTGTCGCTGCCTTTGTAGTCGGCATGTTTTTAACACCGCCGGATATTATTTCTCAAACCCTCCTGGCACTGCCGATGTGGGTGCTTTTTGAAGTGGGAATTTTCTTTTCCAGAGCTTTTTTAAAGCGTAAAGATGAATTTGCAGCCGCCGCTGAAGCTCGGCACCAGGACAATGACATCTCCGCTGATGTTGCCAGGGACAAGCAACAGCAAGCCCAGTCAGAAGTGCAATTGAAAGAAGCCACTGATCTTGACGATGAAGCACTCGATGATGCAGTCCTGAGCGATGAGCTAGAGGAGCTTGATAAGCCTCGGTCACTTGATGATGGCATGACGCGTGACGAAGATAAGCCAGGGCCCTGATCTGGGCGACCATCGCAGCCGTGGAATGTGTACGGGGTAACTGCCTGCTGGCTTGTTTTACGATATTGCGTTGACGGGCCGTACAACAATTGCTTTAAACTAGGAGGCTTCGCGACAGATTGTCTGCTACGGTGAGCGTCCGGCTGTGTGCTTTAGCGATCAGTTTCGAGAGGTAACAAAAATTATGCGCCTCGAACATTTGAAGATCACCCTCGACTTGACGTTCTCGCCGTGCAGAAACCTGCCACGCAAAATCCTGTCATTCTTTTTCTATCTATCGCTGAGTCCTGATGCCACAGTTTAAACCTGCCCCTCGTCGTGCGACCCTTCTAATTATTATGGATGGGATTGGTCTGAATCCTTCACGCCTTGATAACGCGGTAGCGATTGCTAAAACTCCAAATCTTGATGCGCTTTATTCATCAAATCCGGTGACTGTATTGGAAGCCTCCGGCGCTGCAGTTGGATTGCCGGTCGGGCAAATGGGAAATTCCGAAGTTGGCCATTCCACTATCGGATGCGGTTCTATTCTCAGGCAGGATTTGGTCGTAATAAACGAAAGTATTACGCAGGGGACATTCAATAGTAATGATGCCATTAGTCAGGCATGTCAATCTGCGGCCACAGCTGGCAGGCCACTGCATCTTCTTGGTTTAGTGTCAGACGGTGGAGTGCATAGTCATCTTGATCATTTACTAGCGTTAATTGCGGCGTGTGAGTATTACCGCGTGAAGCCTGTTTTGCATATGATTACCGATGGTCGTGATACTGCGCCCAAATGTGCTGATGTTTATCTTCCGGAGATAGAAACAGCACTGATACAGGCAGGTGGGCATATCGCGACAGTCTGTGGGCGTTATTATGCGATGGATCGTGATAATCGATGGGAGCGAGTACAAGTAGCATTTGATGCAATTGTGCATGGCAAGGGTGTCGCGGCCGCCAGCGCGTCTGCTGCTATCAAGTCGGCCTGGGCCAATGATCAGAGCGATGAATTTCTGGAACCTGCTGTGCTTGAAGGCGCCGAACTGATCCGGCCTTCGGATCAGGTTCTGTTTTTTAATTTTCGCAATGATCGCCCGCGTGAGTTGAGCGCGGCACTGATAGAAGATGAATTTAAAGGCTTTGACCGCGGTGACTATAGTGCGGTATCGCTGACGACCATGACAAGCTATCACCCGGACTTTGATTGTCCGGTTGCATTTACTAAAGATAAACCTGAAACAACTCTGGGGGGGGTGATAGAAGCAGCAGGGATAGGTCAATTCCATTCGGCGGAAACTGAAAAGTACCCGCATGTCACTTTCTTTTTTAATGGTGGCAAAGAAGCCCCTTATAAAGGGGAAGACAGGGGGTTGGTTGCTTCGCCTAAAGTGGAAACTTATGACCTGCAACCAGAGATGAGCGCTTATGAAGTAAGAGACTCTGTGCTTGCCGCGATAAATTCAAGAAACTATGGTTTTATCGTGGTAAATCTGGCGAATGGCGATATGGTAGGCCACACCGGTGTGCGTGAAGCTGTAATACGTTCTGTCGAGGTGGTTGATGAAGTGGTTGGTGAATTTATGGCTGCTGCTGCGAAAAACGAGATGTCAGTAATTTTAACCGCTGACCATGGAAACGCTGATATGTTGGTTGATCCCATTACCGGCGAGCCACATACACAACACACTACCTTTCCAGTTGCTTGTCTGGTGAAGGATAGTGCAGCCTGGCATTTGGCAAATGGTGCAGGCCTTTCGGCAATTGCTCCGACAGTTCTTCAATTAATGGGGCTGGAGCAACCAGCTGCAATGCAAGGCCAATCTTTATTGCTGGCTGAAAAAAATCGCTAGCCTGCATTTTTCATGAGGATTCGACGTTCAGAGTCAAAAGTGCAATACAGGTCAGTCTATCACCCGACAAGCGTGGCCCGCCACGTGCGGAGGGGGATCAACTGAGGTGTGCAGCCATTTTGGGCTCTGGCGTTGAATAGACAGACTATATTTAAGGTGAAGGGCCAAAATATCACCATATCACCATATCACCATATCACTTTAAAAATAACGCCAAACTTAAAGCAGTAGGTCGCCTTGTGAATGATTCAGACTAGGAGCTTGCGCGGCAGAAGTCTGCGTAGCGAGAACGCGTCATGGCGAGGGCGTTTTTACGATCATTTGAGGCGCATAGTTGTTCATACGTAACGAAAATGATCGATAAAAACGCACCGTCAGGGCGCGTTCGCAG
>CAZNOB010000091.1:0-20305 GCA_964574535.1 uncultured Granulosicoccaceae bacterium
CGTAAAAACGCCCTCGCCATGGCACGTTCTCGCTACGCAGACTTCTACCGCGCAATCTGGCTAAACAGGTCGGCCAATCGTTTGAGAAACGTGGCCTGCACGTGCCGAGGAGGATGGGCCGAGATGTGACGCCAGATGCCTTCTGGCGTCGAATAGACACACTGCTATTTTGAAGAAGGTGCCCAAAAAGTGGTTTGGAACTGTAAATATAGCATTTCGCTAACATTTACTTGTCACCTTATGAATAATCCAGGCTAGAGTCGTGTCCCCGCACGAGTCGGATCCTCTGGTCACAATCGGCCTGTCCATTTTCAATAAAAATCGGTAATGCAGTATAGCTTGCACACAGCTTGCTAGAGTAGGGAGGGGCAATCCCCGGAAAAACACTGAAAAGTGTTAGTTTACAAATATATAGGTTGTACAAGGCAAAGGTCAGTTGGGCAATTTTGCAACAAAAATGTTACTCCGTATTCCCTACGGGCTGCTGCTACTCCTTTGTTTGGCGTTTGCATTGGCATTTTGCACCGAAGTTGTTCTATTGAATTGGGAGTATGATTCGGGCACTGACGCGATGTTGTCGTTTTCTTTTTCCTATCATTCGCAAGTCGCAGGACTCGAGGTGTTGTTGTCAGGTGATCCCGCCATCACTGGCAGTTTAGTGATCCTGGTACTGCTTTGCATTGTATTACCAGCATTGCGATTAGCATGGGGGATGGTTGCTTGCCTGTTGGCCGGAACTGCAATGACAGCGCTATTTGCGTCTTATTCATCGGCACATCTGGCAGGACCTCATGATCTCGATTTAGGCAGATTTCTAATTTGTTTGTTCGTTGTGTTTCTGGCCTTTTTACTGGTTCGGGGGTTATTACTTTTTGTCCGTCGACTAAAGGTCAGTCGATTTCTACAACAATACATTCCGTCTCATTTGATGCAGCATTATATGAAGCATCCTAATGAGCTTGGGTTGGGTGGTGAGTCGCGAAACATGACGATTATGTTTTGTGATATTAAACGATTTACCGCTATTTCCGAGCGCCTTGATCCGGAACTTTTACCGGCGTGGTTGAATCGTTACTTTGATACTGTCGGTGATGTGATAGTGAAACACGGCGGCACTATTGATAAATACATCGGCGATAGCGTGATGGCGTTTTGGGGGGCACCGCAAAAAAGCGATACTCATGCCAGTGATGCACTAAATGCGGCGCGGGATATTCTGATCGCATTGGAAAAGCTGTCAGATCAGTTGGTGGCGGAAGGACGTCCGCCGATTGCTGTGGGCATTGGTATTTCAACGGGCAATGCGAATGTCGGGCACCTGGGGTCAAAAAAGAGGATGACATACACCGTAGTCGGTGATGCGGTGAACACGGCGGATCGCTTACAGCGTTGTACCAGTGCGTACAATTTATCACTGGTTGTTAATGATGCCGCCACAGAAAGCGTGCCGGATTTTCTTTTCCGGGAACTGGATACTGTACACGTTAAAGGGCGGCAGCGTTTCGTCCGTATTTTTCAACCGATTTGTCATCAGGATGAAGCCATCCCGAATACTCATCGGCAACTTCAACTGCATCGCAAGGCGATGCAATTTTATCGCAGAGGGATGTGGGAAGATGCAGAAAAGCTTTTTAGACTTCTAAGCGATGAAACCAATGAAGTCGCGTTCTACAAAAAATATATAGAGCGTATGATAAACATCAGAAACTCCGAGCCTGAAGACGGCGCCGACTATATAGTTGATTTTACGCAGAAGATCGGTTGAGCTATTTTTTGTCCAGGGTTCGGATCCACTGTTGGGAGATGTATCTTTCTTGTGGCCTGAAGAATGACTTGTAAGCCATTTTTTCGCAACCCACTATCCAGTAGCCCAGATAAAGGTAAGGCAGTGACATCTTCTTCGCTAAATCGATTTGCATCATGATCGCCGCATTTCCCAAACTGCGACTATGATATTCAGGGTCAAAAAAAGTATACACCGCCGACAGGCCAGTACTCATGTGATCGGTTACTGCCACGCAAACCAGCTTTCCATCCAGCCTTAACTCGCAAAAAAAACTATCGCACCAATCACTGATTAAAAAACGTTCGAAGTCTGCAGGTGCCGGGTTATCCATACCAGAATTTTTATGTCGTGTGTTCAGGTATTTTTGATATAGCAGGAAATATTCATCACTATAGTGTGCTTTAGGGATATGAAAGGTTAGATCTGAATTTCGCTTTTTGGCGCGTTTTTGCTTGCGCTTTGCAATAAATTCTTCAACTGGAATTCGCACAGAAACGCATTTATTACAGGAATCGCAATGGGGTCTGTAAATGTGATGGCCCGAACGTCGAAATCCGCTTTGAATCAGTAAATCATACATATCCATGGTGGGTTTTCTAAACGGATCAGCATACACATTACGCGCGGTATGGTCTGGCAGATAGCTGCAGGGCTCCTGTGGAGATTGAAATAATACGATTTGCGCCGTGTGTTTCATGATGCGTTTATTTTAAAGATTCGATTCCGGATAATTTGCCCCCTGGTGCACACGTTCAGTGATTAGTATGGGGATATCTCGCTTTTTATGCTTTTCAAACCAGCCCTTTGGCTGCTCCTAATTTAAGGTTAAAAGCTGCGGGGATCAACTGCTTAGGAAAATGCGGCCACCTGATTACCGTAATTTCTTAGTTGATTGATCATATCCGGATAGTTTTTGCTTTTCTCGCTTGCTTCCAGCTGAATCAGTGCGTTTTCATAGTCCGCTATTGTGCGGAAGCCTTCGTTACCTTTATGTACCCGGTTGTGACAAAACTGCCGCCACCTGATCTTTTCCTGTTCTGACAATTGCTCTGGCTGGTGGCGAGCCTGAAGGCGAAACAAGAGCTCGTTCAGGCGCTGATCTTCAAATGGCATATTGTCCGGCAGCGGCTTGCCCTGTGTTAAAAGAGTCTGGATATTATCCATCAGATTTTTGTCTCGGGAGCTTGCGAATTTTCCAGAGTACAAGGTTAAGTCAGGGTCATCTGCATTAGGAAAATCCCTACTGGCGAACGCCCAGGCAAGTTTTTCCAGTACTTGCGGGTTGGCGAGTAGCTGTTCCCGGTAAGTCATTGCCTGATTGATGTCAAGTTGCAGCCTTTCGGCGTTTTCTTTGGTGAGTGTTTTAAGCGGAGCAACTACGGGACATTTGTTCGAATGGACTGTTTTTACGGCGATTCGGTGGCATCCCTCAGGCAGATCGGCTTGACGCGTAAATACTCTTTCAGCAATAGCTTCTTTCGGTAGGGTGATCAAATCAGTGGGATCGACACGGAGGTCGTACACCAGAATACCATTTGCGTTTGACGGGTGTGGCCCGAGCGGCATTACGATCGATAAGTGCCCGAGTGTAGCCGGATACATACCGGACACATGTAGTGCGGCAGGTTTATTTATGGTGTTCAGACTCTGCTGAATAAATCGTTTGCTCCTGGCGCTAAGGGCATAGTCATAGAGTCTGGGCTGTTTTTGCTTTATTAATCTTGCGACCTCGATGGTGGCGAAAACATCAGCCAGTGCATCGTGAGCGTCACCATGCGAGATACCATTGGCATCAGTGATTAATTCCAGTTTATTGGTGGGATTGCCTTCGCTATCTACTGGCCATTCTATTCCTTCCGGACGCAACGCTCGAGTGAGCCGTACAATATCAATTAAGTCCCAGCGAGAGTTTCCATTTTTCCACTCACGGGCATAAGGATCGAATAAATTTCTGAAAAATAGTTGTCGGCTAAATTCATCATCAAAACGGATATTGTTGTAACCCAGTGTGCATGTACCCGGCAGTGCCATCAGCGAATGGATTTTGGTTGCGAATTCCCACTCACTTAAACCGTTTTCGTTTGCGGTTTGGGGAAGCACTCCATGGACGATACAAGATTCCGGGTCAGGCAGATAGTCGGGGGTCTGCCGACAATAAATCATGGTACGTTCGTCGATTTCCTCCAGTGCTGCATTAGTTCGAATAGCGGCAAACTGAACCGGCCGTTCACGGCTGGCATCGCGGCCGAAGGTTTCGTAGTCGTGCCAGAGATAAGTCTCTGTGCTCATGGCTTACCACTTCAGATCATCTGGGATCTGGTAATCGGCATACTCTGCTTCTTCGCCGGTGCTCCTGGCTGTTTCATTGTTCGCAGCTTCGGTATTGAAAACACTCCACTGCGGATTAATTTCTTTGATTTTGTTGGCAGTATCCAGTGGCACCAGATAAGTGTCGCCATTGAGCCGGGTGACAGAGACAGATCGATCAGCAAGTTGCTTGTGCAATTCTTCCGTGACGTAAAGCTCACGTATTCTTTTATCAACCAGATAGCGGTAAACCACATCGCCTTTCCAGTTCTCTATTTTACTGGCGTCGATTAATTCTTTGATCTTCGCTTTTAATTTCTTCCGCTCTTCAATGGCCTTGAGGGCATCGGCACTTTGGCTATCTGCCTGGCGCTTGCCGGGGTTGTGTCTGGCAGCTGGACCGGAGCGGTTTTTCGCTACCGGCTTCTTGCCCTTACGTGCAGGTTTCTTGTTGCCTTTCGCATTGTCCTGTGGCCGCGGCTTATTTTTTTGTTCTTTTTTTGGAGCCTCGTAGCCAGCGGCAATGAGCTGGTCTCGCAGTGAATCAGCCATTGTGCTCTCTCACCCCGGTATTCGAATAGATATACAGCATATAATGTGATCGGTTTCGGATAGCAGGGTCATTGTAACTCCTGCTCTAATTCCTTCCTGTTTGAAACGCTACCTTACCAGTGTTAGCTTGCCTGGTCATTTTTTCCTGGGGTCTGGCTGAAAAAAAGTGTTACTGATAGCAACAGAAATACGAGAAATAACCCCAGAGTCAGCTCGGGGCTTGATAAGCCAGGGAATTGCCATTTGATTCAACGATTTGCAGATATCCGATCGCGAAAGCCAATGATGAGATGGCGAGGATCAGGCCAAGTGACCCGATTTTCCGTGGAGTGAACATAAAAATTGCGCAAATTATAAGTTTTTAATAGTGTCATTGTAGGCGAATAATATCAGGCCTGCGGGCATAATAGACTGGCCTTTCCGGAGAGTTGACTATGATCGACCAGATAATGTCCCGGAGCGCTCAAGTGCTCGAAAATAGTGACATTGAATCCTTGACGAAGTTTGCCTGTCTGCTGGCTGAAAATGCCAGTGCTGAAATATTGCCATATTTTCGCCAGCCGCTTGTAGTAGAGAACAAAATAGCTGAACCCAACGAATTCGATCCGGTAACAATCGCTGATCAGGCGGCAGAAATCGTTATGCGGCAGTTGATAAAAAAGCACTATCCGCAGCACGGTATCCTTGGCGAAGAGCATGGTTATGAAGCGGGTGAGTCCGGACTCACCTGGGTGCTTGATCCTATCGACGGAACCCGTGCTTTTATTACTGGCCTGCCCATATGGGGAATTTTGATAGCGTTGTTTGACGGTACCCAACCCGTGATTGGAGTGATGGACCAGCCATTTACTGGTGAACGGTACGTTGGCAATCGGCAGCAGTCAGTTTGCATCCATCGAAATAACGAAATTATGTTGCAAACACGGCAGTGTAATCAGCTGGCTAATGCCATCATGATGACAACCAGCCCGGATATGTTCAGCAATGATAGTGAGCTGCGGGCTTACGATGTATTGAGCTCAAAGCTCTTAATGAGCCGTTTTGGTGGTGATTGTTACGCTTATTGTATGTTGGCTCGCGGATTGGTTGATTTGGTGGTCGAGGCAGATCTGCAAGCCTATGATATACAGGCACTTATACCAGTGGTGGAAGGGGCAGGCGGGGTGGTGTCGAATTGGGATGGGAAGCCTGCATATGCGGGTGGCCAGGTCGTTGCCGCAGGTACCGCTGCGCTGCATCAACAAGCGTTAGATATTTTGCATACTGCCGCCGCTTAGCGCTTCAAGAAACTGTTAATAATCTTATAAACGACATCCGGTTTTTCACTTTGTGGCCAATGGCCGGCACCTCCGATTGTTTTCAGCGTGGCGTTGGGAAACAGGCCGGTAATAATAGCGCTGTCTTCGGTTTGCAGATAATCAGACTCTGCACCCTTGATAAATAGAACAGGGCCTTGCCATGGTGCTGTGGCGTGGGTCGGTACCGCCGCCGCAATGCTGTCGTAACCGCGGACAATCGCGTCAAGATTAATCCGCAGTTGATATTCGCCGCTTTCGGTGCGTTGCAAGTTCTTTAGCAGGAAAGCGCGGGTCTGCCGCTCACCAATAAATTCTGCCAATACAGTGTCTGCCTGGCGGCGCGAAGTGAGCTTTCCATGGCGACTAAGGGTTTGTAATTGAGTCAGGCCATCGAGCACCATCTGGTGGTGATGTGGATATTGTTTCGGTGCTATATCGACGATGATCAGTCGCTCGACCAGTGACGGGTGATCGAGCGCCAGTTGCATTGCAGTTTTACCGCCCATAGAGTGGCCCAGCAAATGAAATTTCTGCAGGCCGAGATACTCACAGGTGTGTTTAACGTCTGCCGCCATTGCAGGATAATTTATTTGCGACGCATGTGGTGATGCGCCATGATTACGCATATCCAGTGAGTGTACGGTAAAACCAGCCGCCAGTTTTTTTGCCTGATTGCGCCAGTTTTCACCGTCGCCGAACAAACCATGCAAAATAACCAGATTCGGACCTGTACCGATACTGTCGCTGGCGAGTTGAAGCGGCAAAAAAGAGGGTAGATTGTCAGTCATTGGATTTCATTACTTTTAACAGATCACCACAGTATAATCGGTAACAGCCCGCCCTTTAATTTAATAAAGGTTTCACCCCTCTTGATAAGGCACGCCAGTTAACGTGGGTGTCTGGAGATAGCATTCTTGTATACAACTGCTCGCAGCCGACTAGAGTCGATTTACAAAAAAAGTAGCACGCGACCGCTGCGTGGGCGCATGGTTGGGATTGAAAAAGAGTGTTTGCGGGTGTCCGGTGACGGTACTTTGTCAACGCTTGATCATCCTCACCAACTGGGCTCTGCGCTAACGCATCCGTCCATCACCACTGATTTCTCAGAGGCGTTACTGGAAATTGTAACACCACCCTTCACCGATATGAGCGATACACTGGATTGCCTTACAGAGACACAGAAGTTTGTGTACTCTAAATTGCCAGAGGGTGAGTTGCTCTGGGCGACCAGTATGCCATGTGGGTTAAATGTCGATTGTGATGTTCCTATCGGGCGTTATGGCACCTCGAATATTGGCCATATGAAACATGTTTATCGGCGTGGGCTCGGGTTGCGTTACGGACGTAAAATGCAGGCTATTGCCGGCGTGCATTACAACTACTCATACCCTGATACATTCTGGGAACTGATGGCTGAGGTTGAAGGTGAACCATCAGTCAGTGATGAATTTATCTCATCACAATATTTTGCATTGGTCAGAAACATATTGCGATTTGGCTGGCTGATTCCTTATCTATTTGGCGCGTCACCTGCTGTTTGCGGTACTTTCTTCGGTAATAATGCACCACCTGAAAAAATGCATAAGTTGGGCAGGAATACACTTTTTGAGCCTTATGCCACGTCATTGCGAATGGGTAATATCGGGTATCAGAATAACCGTGAAGAATCAGCCTCGATAGATGCGGACTATAACAGTCTGAAGGGTTATGTAGATTTTCTGCAGTGCGCAGTCACCGCAAAATCCGAACGCTACGAGAAACTCGGTTTACGTGATGCGGACAATGAATACCAACAACTGAACACCAATTTGCTCCAGATAGAGAACGAGTATTACAGTGCGATTCGTCCTAAACAAATCACATTGCCGAATGAAATGCCATCAATAGCGCTGGCAAAGCGGGGTGTTAAGTACGTCGAGCTGCGATCACTGGATGTTAACGCCTATGATCCATTAGGTATAAATGATGAGCAACTCCGGTTTGTAGAGTCATTCATGCTCTTTTGCATGCTCTGTGAAAGCCCGCTAATCACCGTCAGTGAACAGGCAGAAATAAAATCAAATCTGTTGGCTGTTGCGCATCGCGGCAGAGACCCTGAACTTAAGTTGCGGCGCGGCGGAAAAGAAATTCCTTTGCGGCAATGGGGTGAAGAAATTCTGGATGTGGTCGGTGAGATGTGTGATTTACTGGATGTAGAAGGGAAACCAAAGTTTTACTGTAATTCTCTGTCGCAACAGCTTGCAAAAATCTATGAGCCAAACAAAACACCGTCCGGCATGATGTTGCAGGAACTGCAGGACAACGATGAAGACTTCTTTCCTTTCGGTCTGCGAAAATCTACAGAACATCGGGATTGGTATCAGTCATCTTCACTATCCGACGAAGCAATATCAAGGCTTGAAAAAAGGGTTGAAGATTCTCATGCAAAACAAACCGAAATAGAGAATTCGGACACTCTGTCATTTGAAGAATTTTTACAGAATTATTTCTCACAAGTTGATAAAAGATCTTGAGTATGAATTCTGCTGATCACGAAAATATCACGGCAGTGATTTTAGCGGGCGGAATGGGGCGTCGGATGAATGGTCTGGACAAAGGCCTGGTAGAGCTCAATGGCCGCCCGATGATCAGCTATGTAATCGATGTGCTGAAACCCAACGTTCATCAGGTTCTGATTAATGCAAACCGCAATATAGAAGAGTATGGGAATTTGGGTGTCGATGTTGTTACTGACAGCAGCGAAGGATTTCAGGGGCCGCTGGCGGGCTTTGAAGCCGGTATCTCTCGGGCAAAAACACCCTGGGTCTTTACGTGTCCCTGCGACTCACCGATTCAGTCTACGCAACTGTTGCCAACGATGTGGCAGCATATAAAGGGTTCCGATGCCAATATCGGTCTGGCGTATGATGGTGAAAGAACTCACCCTGTATTTAGTCTGTTGAAAACCAGCTTGTTGCCCAGTCTGCGAGAGTACCTGGCCGCAGGTGATCGAAAAATAGACCGTTGGTTTGCACAACATAAGCTGCTGAAAATTGACTGCAGCGAATTTGCAGACAGCTTTATTAACGTCAATACTGATGAAGAGCTCGCCAGTGCTGCAAAACTACTGAACACATACAGATCCCCACAGCGAATGTAAATTATGGCTATTGATAAACAGCCCTCCTGTGACGATGTCATCGAGCCGGAATTACTTCCGGTTGAAATCGCCTTGCAACGAATTGCGCAGCAGGTTCAGCCGCTGTCTGCCGATGAAACCAGCAATTCAGAGCAACTGGGACTGCGTGAAAGTCTTGATCGTGTTGTCGCTAAGGATATTTTGTCGCCCATCAATGTGCCAGCCTATACTAACAGTGCGATGGACGGCTATGCGGTAAACGGGGCGGATATCCCTGAGGCGGAAGACAGTACTGAAAAACAATTGTCAGTACTGGGCACAGCCTGGGCTGGCAGACCACTTGATGTTACGGTTATGCCGGGTCAGGCCGTTCGCATTATGACAGGCGGTATGATGCCACCAGGCACAGATACCGTAGTGATTCAGGAACACGTACAAGCAATCGAAACTAACGGAGAGGTCAGCTCCATCACGATTGACAATACGACGTCCGTGGGTCGCAATGTGCGACTTGCAGGAGAGGATATTAAAACCGGTGATGTGATTATCACAGCCGGCACTCTGATGACACCGGCGCACGTTGGATTAATTGCCTCTCTGGGGATCGACCAGGTCACTGTTTACCGTCGACTTAAGGTGGCATTTTTCAGTACCGGGGACGAATTGCGCGCTTTAGAAACACATGCGGGAAAAACGCTTGGGCCAGGTGAACTATTCGATAGCAATCGCCATACGTTGTTTGCCATGCTGGTTCGACTTGGCGTTGAACTTGTCGACCTTGGAGTCGTCGCAGACACAGCTGAAGCCACTCGCGAAGCACTGAAGCAAGGGGCTGAATGTGCTGACCTGATTATTTCATCCGGTGGGGTGTCGGCGGGTCAGGCAGATTTTGTGAGCGCCACCCTTGCCGAGCTGGGTGATGTCACATTCTGGAAACTTGCAATGCGCCCGGGTCGGCCTCTGGCCTGCGGCAAAATTGGTGGTGCGCATTTTTTCGGATTGCCAGGCAATCCGGTTGCGGTGATGGTGACGTTTTACGAATTTGTACAGCCGGCATTAAAGTACATGATGGGCTGCAAAGAAATTCACACACCATTGTTTCCCGTTAAAAGCGGCGGTCATATTCGTAAATCTCACGGTCGTATCGAGTATCAGCGTGGCATTATTACGCAAGCAGCGGACGGATCACTGGAAGTCAATACCACCGGCAAGCAAGGTGCAGGGCGACTAACCTCAATGAGTTCGGCCAATTGTCTGATCGTACTGCCAGTTGAGTGCGCGGGGGTAGAGGCTGGCGAGATAGTGCAAGTGCAACCCTTTACCGGATTAATTTAAACGGTTGATGGAATGTCGTAACGGCTGTGGTGCTTGTTGTATTGCGCCTTCTATTACAACACCGATGCCCGGGATGCCAAACGGAAAACCGGCAGGTGTTCGATGTGTCAACCTGGATACTGATCTACGTTGCAAACTTTTTAACGATGCGCGGCGTCCAGAGTTTTGCAAAACACTTCAACCCGAACCGCAAATGTGCGGAGAAAATGCCGAGCAAGCACTGCATTTTTTGACCAGGCTTGATCTCCTGACGCGCTGATCTTTGGCCACTTTGTTCATCGATGCCCGAGTCCCCGACAAGTAATTTTTAGCAGAATTTCTGATGTATCCCTTGTCGATTCAAAAAAATGACACTTCTGAATCAGCGTCTATACTCTTGATAGAGCCTAACAAGTGATGAGAGCCCGGGGCGATTCGGCCTCTGAGTTCTATGGGAGGGGTGATACAACGCCCGTTTCCCTGTTGTACAGATCACTGGTGCCAATGCCGGAAAGCGATTCTAATTATGTCTGTAGCTGTTGAAAAAACGAAAATACTCATTGTAGATATTGAAATGGCAATGCTGAATGTGCTGAAAAATTTTTCGGACCAGCATGAATATAATTCAAAGTGCTATTTTGATCCGGCCGAGGCCTGCACAGCGCTGGCGCATAGCAAGCTTGCCGGTGAATCGGATTATCGTTGCGTGTTGCTGGGTTGGCCGGACGGCTCAACACGAATCATGCAGGATTTATTTGACGCGCTTGCCTCATCTGATCATAGCGCCTTACCGTTGGTTATAGTATGTCATGAGGTAACAGCTGAAATACAACAGCTGGCTGAGCTCCGTAAAAACACCCATACCGTTCTGTGGAAGCACTATCATGCCGCGGCAGATTATATTGCACGGTATGAGTCGGTACCCGTGGAAACTAACGGCGTTGCCATAGCACAGGCAGGAATGCCGCAAAGTTTTGCAGATAACTCAGTTTCAGCATCGCAGAATCCAATCAATGTATTAATGCTGGATAACATACCAGCGGTTTCCAATGCGTTGAGAGAGTTGATGGAATCTAATGGCTATCGAGTGTCGATGTCGGGGAGTGCTGAGGACGCTCGAAAAGCGCTCTGCAGCAGCGAGTATCAACTAGTCCTGACTGATTTCTTTCTTCGTGGTGAAGGAGGAGAAGATTTTTGTCGCTTTATACAAAATTCAGATGATTTCCCCGGGGCAAGGCCCGTGTGCGTGGTTGTCTCCAGTAAGCACTCAGACGCTATCGTTCGGCGTTCGCTGGCGGTTGGCGCTATTGCTTGTTTGGATAAAGATGAATCTCCTGAGTTATTGTTCGCGCGTGTCGATGCGTTGGTTGCAGCATTGCCGAAAGCCGATGGAAGCACGACCGATTTAAAAGTCGCCACCAACGAGATGCTGGAACTCGCCCATGATCCTGCACTGGTGATTGATCATCAGGGTCTGATAGCTGGTCTAAATCGTAAAGCGCACCAATTGCTGGATGACATTAACCGGCGAGACCTTATAGGGCGGAGTTTTGCTCAGAGCGTTTGTAGAGCAAGTATCGATGTGGAGTTAAAAAATACAGCGAAATTTCAAACCTCGTCGGGCAGCGAGATTGTGGTAACTTATATGGCGCAACATATCAGCACAGGCAGTCACACAGGAATTTTGCTGACGTTTAATCCTCAACCCGTGAGATTGAGTAAAGAAGATAACGGTAGTCGGCAGGTTGGTATTGCTATTGAAGCTGAACCGTTAGTCAATGCTCCAATAGCACCTGATCAACCTTCGCTCACGGCAGTGCCTGCAACTGCCACGGCTAACAACAAACCTCAAAGTATTGTTGAATACAAATTCTCACCCGGTTACACCGAACTGTCTTTGTTTACCGGTATGCTGGAACGTGTGGCTCGCAAACCGGAGAATAAGTGCTCTTACAGCGTTCTAATGCTTGATATTGAATTGATTGCGGCAACTGATGATCGACTGTCCATTGGTGACAGTGAGCCGATGCTGGGTATCGCCAGAAAATCGCTGGCAAACTTCTACACTCGAGACCATGCTCTAACTTACCTCGGTAACGGTCAGTTTATGTACCTGTTCAAGCTGTCTGAGCAGCAGGATTCATTAGCCTTGTCGCGAAAGCTCTTGCAGTTAGTGCCACAAATGGTGAAATATCTCAGTAACATGACTTTGGTAAGCCATGCATCGCTGTTGCAATTATCCGCAGATAGTTCAATCGATGCCCTGAAAATCATCAACAAATGCAGGCGCGGCGCGGCGCGAGCCCGTTTAGACAAACGAGATAACTGTGCACTTGTTTTGCCAATGAAAAAATATTTGCGAGCCAGTGCCGGGAAAGATGAGTCGGCGCGACGCGAGAAAGCAACATCAGAATAAATCTGATGTAATCACAATGTGGAGTGGCGGCAGCCACTGCCATTATGCGCTTTTTAAATAAACTGCCGATTTTGAACCAGCTGCATTGTGGCTGGTCCAGGCAACCAGCCACTATTTCGATTGCTAGAGATTTTTAATACGCTGGATTTGTTGATCAAGCTGGGTCAGCGCCTCGATCACATCTTTGAGTTTTTCTTTTTCTTTTTCTACCACGGCAGCTGGCGCCTTGGCGGTAAAGCTCTCGTTACTGAGTTTCCCGTCCAGACGCGACTTCTCTTTATTAAGCCTGTCGGTTTCCCGAATCAGTCGCTGTTGTTCGGCTTCCTTATCAATAATGCCGGCCAGTGGAATTAATAATCGCATTTCTCCAACCAATGACGTTGCCGATTCCGGTGCAGACATATCGGGTGTCGGGATTGTGATCGTTTCTATGCGAGCAATCGTAGTGAGCAGTTCGTTATGATCAGATAATCTTTGCGTATTTTCCCCGGAAACGTTTTCGCATAATATCGGCAGCTGTTTTCCGGGCGGGATATCGTATTCTGCTCTGATTCGTCTGACGCCGAGGACAAAATTCTTAACCCAGCTGATTTCATCTTCGGATGCTTCGTCGATTTTTTCCGGCTGACTCACAGGCCAGGGCTGTCGCATGATAGTAGGGCCGGTTTTTCCTGCTTTTGGCGCGACTTTTTGCCAGAGTTCTTCGGTGATATACGGCATGATGGGATGCGCAAGGCGCAACAGTACTTCAAGTACGCCAACCAGTGTCTGGCGTGTGCCCAATTGGTGTTCCGGGTTAGCATTGCCATTCAATACTGGTTTGGCCAGCTCAAGATACCAGTCACAGTATTCGTTCCAGGCGAATTCATAGATATCCCGGGCGGCTAAATCCAGACGGTAGTGGTCAAGATGGTCAGTCACATCTTGCTCAAGTTTTTGTAGTATTGAAATAATCCATTTATCTGCCAGAGATTTTTCTGCTTTTCCTGTACCGGGTAGATCATCACAATTCATTAAGACATATCGACTGGCATTCCACAGCTTATTGCAGAAATTGCGATACCCTTCGACTCGTTTTAGGTCGAATCGAATATCACGACCAGTTGATGCGAGAATAGCGAATGTAAATCGCACGGCGTCGGTGCCATAATCTGCAATACCTCCATCGAATTCTTTGCGAGTTTGCTTTTCGATCTTCGCCGCCAGGTGCTCCTGCATCATGTTGCCGGTGCGTTTTTCCACCAGACTTTCCAGATCTATACCATCGATGATGTCCAATGGATCAAGCACATTGCCTTTGGACTTTGACATTTTCTGTCCATTGGCATCCCTGACCAGCCCGTGAATATAAACATCTTTGAATGGCACCTCGCCATCCATGAATTTAACGCCGAACATAATCATTCGAGCCACCCAGAAAAAGATGATATCGAAACCGGTCACCAGTACGCTGGTTGGATACCAGGTGTTCAGTGCATTAGTTTTTTCTGGCCAGCCCAGGGTCGAGAAAGGCCAAAGTCCTGAAGAAAACCATGTGTCGAGTACATCTTCGTCCTGGCGCAGTTGTAGATCTGCAGGTAATTGGTGTTTTTGCCGAACCAGTTCTTCAGTTTGTGCCACATAAATATTGCCCTGGTCATCGTACCAGGCAGGAATACGGTGGCCCCACCAGATTTGGCGGGAGATACACCAGTCTTCGATGTTGTCCAGCCATTGGTAGTATGTCTTTGACCAGTTCTCCGGGACAAATTTAATCTGACCATTTTTAACCACATCAATTGATGGCTGGGTGATCAGTGTTTTACCGCCAGGTCGGCCATCCGCCTGTGTTTCGCGGGTGAGATCGACATACCACTGGTCTGTCAGATAAGGCTCGACGACGGAATTTGAACGATCACCGCGAGGCACCATCAGTTTATGGTCGTCAATGCGTTCCAATAGTCCCAGGTCGGTAAATTCACTCACAATCTGCTTGCGCGCAACGTAACGGTCCAGCCCGACAAAACGTTGTGGCGCATTGTCGTTAATCTGAGCACTGTCGGTAAGGATATTTATGATTTCCAGGCCATGCCGCTGACCCATAGCGTAGTCATTGAAATCATGTGCAGGAGTGATCTTCACGCATCCGGATCCAAATTCAGGATCCACATAGTCGTCGGCGATTATCGGTATTTCCCGATCCACCAATGGCAATTTTATAGTTTGACCAATCAGTGCCTGATATCTTTCATCTTCCGGATGTACCGCAACCGCGCTGTCGCCTAGCATTGTTTCCGGTCGCGTGGTGGCGACCACAAGGTGACCGTTGCCATTGCTCAAAGGATAGCGAAGATGCCATAAATGGCCCTGTTCTTCTTCGCTGAGTACCTCCAGATCTGATAGTGCAGTGTGCAGAACCGGATCCCAGTTCACCAGACGCTTACCGCGATAGATCAATCCTTCATCAAACAGGCTTACAAATACCTCACGAACCGCATGTGATAAGCCTTCATCCATAGTGAATCTTTCGCGGTTCCAGTCTGGTGAGGCTCCCATGCGACGCAACTGTCTGGTGATTTGGCCACCGGACTCTTCTTTCCACTCCCATACTTTCTTAACAAATGCATCTCGGCCCAGATCGTGACGCGACACTTGTTGCTGTTCCAATTGACGCTCCACCACCATTTGGGTGGCAATACCGGCGTGATCTGTACCTGGTTGCCATAGTGTGTTGTCACCCTTCATTCGGTGGTAGCGAATCAGGGTATCCATCACCGTATCCTGAAAAGCATGGCCCATGTGCAGTGTGCCGGTGACGTTGGGCGGCGGAATCATGATGCAGTAGGGGTCACCGCTGCCGTCGGGAACAAAGTGATTCTCACGTTCCCAGTATTCATACCAGGCTTGCTCTATGGCGGCGGGATCGTAGGTGGTTTCCATCGATAAAAGTGTCGTTAGTTTAAGGTGGTAGAAAAATGAAATAATATCAGGATCAGCTTTGCAGTAGAAAACCGAGTCGGATATCTGATCTTATAGATAATAAGTGTGTTGATCTGTAACACTATAGCCGTTAATCGGGGTTTCTTCTTGTAGCGGAAATCCGTTTCGCCTCTGTGAGGCTGTCGGGGGAATTTAAACTGCCGCTTAGGCCAATGCTAATTCCGGCTGAATATCATAATGACGGAGCGGGTATCCGCGTTCCTGATAATAGCGGAATCGCTCTCGCCCCATATCACGGGTTGAATTTTCAGAGTGCACCACCTCGAGCGTGGTTTCAAAGCGGCTGAAGAAATGCGGCACTTCCATTGAAAGATTTAACAGCACCTGTCCGTCATGATCGGGCTCGCCTTTATGGTCAATGGTGATTCGTTCGCCGCCGGTGGTATCGGCATCGAGTAAAAAATTGATTAGATAGCGTGTATCCGCGGCACAGCTGGTATGCACATGGACTTTTTTACCGCGCATCAGCGTCTGCATCACCAGGCGACGCGCATAGGCCCAGCGATCTTCCTGGTGAGCGCTGGCGAGAATATAAAACTGTACGTTGGTCATGTGCCGTTTGCTGTCAACTCACATCGGATGTGGTAGGGAGGTTCTGCGTTGAATTCTACCCGCGCTGCTCTAGTGGTTGTGGCTTCGACTGTGCTGCCGAACGCGATCGATCGATGCGAATAATCATTCATATTTAATGCATCGATCGCAATAGCCGGCCAAAACTTCGCGTCCGCGGTAGATCAGTCATCTAACTGCAGCGTGTCAGTAAAAATTCCATCAGCATCGGCACCGGTCGACCCGTAGCGCCTTTGGCTCCACCTTGTTTCCATGCCACTCCGGCGATATCCAGGTGCGCCCATCGATAATCCGTTGCGAAGCGAGAAAGAAAACAGCCCGCCGTAATAGTGCCTGCAGCACGTCCGCCAATATTGGGAATATCTGCAAAATTACTCGATAATTGGCCCTGATATTCATCCCAAAGAGGCAGACGCCAGCATTTATCGTTTGAAGACAAGCCGGCTTCGTAAAGTTCCATGGCCAGGTCATCATCGTTGCTCATTAAACCGGTGGTGTGGTGACCCAAAGCTACAATGACCGCTCCGGTTAGTGTGGCAATATCAATCACGACATCAGGTTTATATTTAGCGATATAAGTTAGCGCGTCGCACAGGACCAGTCGTCCCTCGGCATCAGTGTTTAAGACCTCAATGGTTTTGCCGGACATTGACGTAACAATATCACCTGGTTTAGTGGCTTTGCTGCCAGGCATATTTTCAGCTGCACCCACCACGCCCACCACATTGATCGGTAGTTCGAGTTCTGCCACTGCGCGCATGACGCCAAACACGCTGGCCGCGCCACACATATCAAATTTCATTTCATCCATACCGGCGGAGGATTTAATTGAGATGCCACCGGTATCGAAGGTGACTCCCTTTCCCACGAGAACCACGGGTTTTTGCGAAGTTTTCCCGCCTTTGTATTCCATACAGACAAGTTTGGCCTCTTCAACGCTACCAGCAGAGACGCTGAGTAATGAACCCATCTTCAGCTTGGCCATCTGCGCCTCGCCAAGTACCGTGACTTTAAGTGACGGGAATGATTTTTTTAGGGTTTTGGCGTGACCTGCGAGGTAGTCAGGAGTACAAACATTCGCAGCCATATTGCCGAGATCACGGGCCGTGTGTATGCCGTTGGCAATAGCGACACCTTGTTTTATGCCTCTGGTTACGGCTTTATTGTTTTTTCGATCTTCAGTGTGCAGCGTTAGTTTGGACGGTTGATTTTTTGAATCTGCTTTGACACTTTTATGGAAGTCAAATTGATAACTCTGCGCCACCATCGCATGCGACAAAGATTGCGATTTCCAGCACAGATCCTTGTGTTCTACATCGATTTCAAGCAGGCCGGAGGCAGCATCTTTGATAGCAGTGCCTGATAGACATCGTGCTTGCGTGGCGGCGATTTTGTCGAAATCGTTTGCTTTGATTACAGTCGCACTGCCGCAACTGATTAATAGTATTCGGCGCGCTGCCACATTTGGGATTTTTTGCAAAAGCAGGGTAGCACCTGTTTTGTCGGTGAGATCGCCTTGCTTCAGGATATCGCTAAGGTAACTGTCACTTGCCTGATCCAGTGACAGCGCCAGCCCGGACAATTTTTTATGGCTGCCAACCGGCACCACAAGGCAGCCCGTTTTTAGCTTAAGTAAGTCTGCGTTTGAAAGGGTAATATTCAATTTTCTGCCTTTTGCCTTGTAGATACCGAATCGCTACTACCGAGCGCTCTAGTATTCTTGCTTATTCCGCTACTGACTGCACTCTGGTGAAAGCATGGTCATCACGTAAAAACAACAATATTACTGGGTTTGTTATGATCACGCATCTCCTTTGAAAATAAACCAGAAATTTCGCCTCAAAAGCTAACGGTACCATGCTTGATTCAACAAACTCAGACCCGGAATTCCTATGCTAGGAGTGCTGGATAAATATATTCTGCGAGAAATTTCACTGACCTGGTTTGCCGTAACCGTAGTGCTGCTTGTGATTATGGTGGCGAATGTTTTGGCGCGAATTTTATCCAAAGTCACCGAAGGGGCGCTGCCTGCTGATGCTCTGTTTATTTTGGTCGGGCTAAAAGTCATTAACCTGCTGGTGACACTCATTCCGCTCGGCCTTTATTTGGGGGTTTTACTGGCCTTTGGGCGCTTATATCGTGATAGTGAAATGTCGGCGATAGCGGCCTGCGGTGCCGGGCTTAAATCGTTGTATCGTCCTGTATTAATCAATGGACTTATCGGAGTGCTGTTAATCACCGCTCTGACTTTTTGGGCATCGCCCTGGGCTGCGCGCTTTGAGCAGGCACTCACTGAAAAAATAGCGGGTCAATCAGTCGCCAGCTTATTGGGGGCGGGCAGATTCGTTGAAATACTCGATGGCAATGCCGTGGTTTACACCGAATCTCTGTCGGGAGATAAGAACACTTTCAATCAAATTTTTGTCCATCGGGATCTGGAAGATGGTGCGTTCGAGGTTGAAATAGCAAAATCCGCCGTCTATCAGCGCGATGATGAAAACAATGAATATATTGTGTTCATTGATGGTGTCACGATGATCGGTAGTCCCGGCGGGCAAAGTTATCGGCGTACAACCTTTGACAGGCATGGAGTTCAGCTCCCGAGTCGTCAGCAAGCTACTGCAGCGCTGGAAAATTCGGCCAGGACGTTCATACAGCTATGGCGCGATGACAGCCCCCAATCCGCGGCTGAAATACAATGGCGTATCTCCATTCCACTTGCAGCATTGTTATTGGCGCTGCTGGCAGTCCCGCTGTCTCATACTTCACCGCGTCAGGGGCGCTATTCAAAAATTGCTCTCGCGATACTGATCTATGTACCCTATGCCAACCTTCTCGTGCTCAGTCGAAAGTGGGTCGCAGCCGGGACATTGCCACCTTATATCGGACTCTGGTGGGTTCATTTTCTGTTTCTCTGCGTTATCGTTGTATTTACCGTGAAAAGATATGGTTTGGACTGGGTAATGAGTCGCCCTGCAGCGTCACAGGCATGAAAAGTCGGATGGAAAACAGGCACGCTGGCCCGGTGATAAGCACTGACAGAGTGATCGTATGAGTCTGATTGTTAGATATATCGGCAAGACAGTGTTGCTAAATACCTTGCTGGTGTTGTTGGTCCTTGTGGCATTGACCGCCTTATTCAGTTTTATAGGGGAGTTGGATGATGTCGGTAAAGGAAACTACGATGTCATCACCGCCTCAATTTATGTGATATTCAGAATGCCCGGGACGGCATACGAGTTATTTCCATCAGCCGTGTTACTGGGCAGTCTACTGGGGCTGGGCGGGCTAGCCACACATAGTGAGCTCACAGTGATGCGCTCGGCGGGTATCTCGATTATGCAAATAGCAGGTGCGGTGGCATTAATCGGTTTGGTACTGATGACACTGGTGGCGTTTATTGGCGAGTTCGTCATGCCAGTGGCAGAGAGCCGTGCACAATCGATCCGTAACGCAGCATTGTCAAATAGAGTTTCTATCAGTGCGAAAACCGGCTACTGGGCAAAATCGGGACCTTTGTTTGTGAATATCAAGTCAGTGTTGCCCGATATGACTCTGATCGATGTGAGTATTTATGATTTTGATGAAGGTAATTTGAAAAGTGTGGTGTATGCGAGGAAGGCCGAGCAGTTAGAGAGCGGGGGTTGGCTGCTCTCGGAAATCAACAAGACGACTTTTAATCCCGCTTCACTTGAAAATGAGTCAATCGAGACAGAATTGTGGCCGTCTCTTGTCAATGCTGAACTATTGCAGGGGCTTTCGGTGCCTGTTGAATCCATGTCGATTTCCAATTTAACCAAACAGACGAGGTATTTGAAGCAAAATCAACTGGACAGCCGGTCTATCGAGTTGGCGCTTTGGATAAAATTTACCAATCCTGTATCGACACTGGTGATGCTAATGCTCTCATTGCCATTTGTTTTTGCGTCACAAAGAGCAGGTGGTGTTGGGCAGAAAATGTTTAT
>CAZNOB010000092.1:0-20296 GCA_964574535.1 uncultured Granulosicoccaceae bacterium
CTGTTGTTACAGGGGTAGTGTTATGGATTTCCTTTTTGCACTTATTACCTTAAGAATTTATGCCTTGGCGAGCGGCGCACTATCTCGCAGCTAACAGGATTTCCCTGCCGGGGGCCTTCATTTTTGAAAAAGCTTGGATTCAAAAACTAAGAAAAATGTCTTTGTGCGACAATGCAGCCCTTCGGGTGCCTGCGACATTTTGAGAGTGATCGTGCAAGTGGATAGCGCTTACAGCCATCCATGGCTGACAGCGCTCTTTGCGCCATCCCACTTGCACGATCACTCTCAAAACTGATTAAACGCGGGTAGATCAAGAGCAAACGCTTTGCGTTTTTTGTTTGTTTAGCGTAGTTGCCGGACGGCTTTGTATGTTGCTGAAAATCTCTAAGCACTAAAAATTAGTGCGCTTATGCGCTTGCCAGATGAGAGCGTTCGTGGTCGAAGTCTGTGTAGCTATTAAATGATGGTACGATCATTTAAAGAGCATAGTTATTCACGAGTAGTGTTTTATTTGCAGCGCCTTGCTGTTAAATCATCAGGTTTTCTTGCGTCAATTACTTAATGATATTTGCAAAAGAAACATCCGTCTTTCAGTTGTCTTTGGTGGAATCAAAGATCAAGTGAGACGCTGTCGCTTGTGTGAGTAAAACAGCTTATCAGGGTGCCAGGCTAACCTGCTGTGATGACAGCTTTACGTCAAGCTGGAAGCGGCCTTCATTGATCAACCAGCGACGTAATGTATAGGTGCGAGTACCAGTTGAATGCATTGGATCTGCGTCTGCCAGTTGCTTTGCAGCCTCGAACGACTCTGCTCGATAAACAATCAGCCCCATGCCTTGCATCTGTTCACCGCTCAGGTCCGACATTGGACCGGCAAATGCCAGTGCGCCTTTTGATTCCTGTATTTGTTGATAGGCCAGATGATCAGGCAACACCTTTTTTAGGTCTTCGGGGGATTTTGCAGGAGTAGACTCAACCACAAATAGTTCATAGGCCAAAGACCCACGATCTTGCGCCTGTTTCTTATAATCTGCCCACGCTGGCATGGCTTTGCCCTCACGTTAATATCGATTTTATTTGACTATAGCGTAAATAATCGTTAAAAAGAAATGACTTTTATACGAACTAATTGACATGAAATTTATTGTCGGACATCCCGCATCCCAATCCGGCGCCGCGCCTAATGTTTATCTGCTCAACGGCGACCAGGCTGTTAATCTCACAGATCAGATTGATGGCGTCGGCTCAGACTTGATGGGCCTTATAAGCCGTGACGATCTCGGCGCTGCGATGGCCAGGGTCGATACCGGCAAGTCTATTCCTCTTTCTGATATCACACCGGCTATGCCGGTTGCACGGCCGAGCAAGGTAATCTGTTTAGGGCTGAATTACACCGACCATATTAAAGAAGGGGGCTATGACGTCCCTGAGTATCCAGCGCTTTTTATGCGCGGCCTTAATTCATTAATGCCTGCTGGTGCTCCGATGATTCTACCAGAGTGCTCTGAGCAGCTGGACTACGAAGCAGAACTCATGGTAATTATCGGAAAAGGTGGCAAACATATTTCAGAGGCAAATGCGTTGTCACATGTGTTTGGCTATACCATATTCAATGATGGTTCAGTCAGAAACTACCAGCGTAAAACGCATCAGTGGACACCGGGGAAAAATTTCGACGCCACCGGCCCGGTCGGTCCGGTTATCGTCACGCCCGATGAACTTCCCGAAGGCGCTAAAAACCTGAAAATCGAATCCAGAGTTGGCGATGAAATTCTGCAGTCCGCCAATACTTCTGAAATGCTATGGCCGGTTGATAAAACCATAGCAACACTATCCGAGTTCGCCACCCTTGAACCCGGAGATATGATCGCAATGGGCACACCACCGGGTGTTGGCCATGCACGAACTCCACAACGCTGGTTACGCGACGGAGAAACTATTGATATTGAGATTGAAGGTATCGGTATATGCTCCAGTCCTGTTGTCGCTGAAAAACGTTAGGCAGCCTGAATGACCGAAGATACTAAAACGTTGATCGAGCAAGCCCAACGAGAAGTACGCGACCTACGGGAACGCAAAACCACTCTTGACGATGACTCCATTGATTTAATATTGCGACGTGCACGATCACACTATGCGTGGACTGACAAACCGGTTACTAAAGAAACACTGACCGAACTGTACAATATTATGGCGAGTGGCCCGACCAGCATGAACACCTGTCCGGCGCGTGTGGTTTTTGTGACTTCAGAAGAAGGTAAGACTCGTTTATCGAAAGCCCTTAAAGAGAAGAACATTCCCAAGATGGTGTCCGCACCGGTGACAGCAATCATTGCTTTCGATCTGGCGTTTTGGGAACAACTCCCGTTTCTATTTCCACATGAAGACCGCCGTGGTTTTTTTAAAGGCAAAGAGGAATACACCTTCGACACTGCCTACAGAAATTCAACCTTGCAGGGCGCCTATTTCATGATTGCTGCCCGTGCCCTTGGGCTGGACGTTGGTGCGATGTCCGGATTTTCAAATGATGTGGTTGATCAGGAATTCTTTAGCGAATCTGGCTGGAAATCTAACTTTTTATGCAATATCGGCTATGCTGACGAAAGCGCCTTATTTCAAAAGCTACCCAGGTTTTCGTTCGACGATGTATGCTCTTTTGCCTGAGCTATTTGGTTTAAGACCCACTTACCACTGGAGACCGCAAATGATAAAAACCAACAAACCCGCCCTTGTACTCGGCTCACTACTGGCCTGCGCTGTTGCACTGCCGGCAAGCGCTGCAGAAACAATCAAAGCCGTTGTCATCGATGGCTATCCGGCGAAAGCCATGTGGGTAAAAGAATTCAGCAGTTTTTTTATCCCTGAAGTCGACAAAAAGCTCGCGGAAACCGGCAACTTCAAGATGGATTGGCAGGAAAGCTATGGCGGTTCAATAGTAAAACCTAAAGGTGTACTTGAAGGTATACAGCTCGGGCTAGGTGACATCGGTATAGTCACGACCATCTTTCACTCATCGAAGCTGCCCAGCCAGGGTCTGGCCGCGGTCACTCCATTCATCGCTGCAGATGCCAGAGCAGTCGCGCAAGCGGTTGACGAAATCGCTAAAGAATTCCCGACGATGCAGAAAGAATTCGAAAAGCAAAATCAGGTTTACCTTGCCACCGGCGTGGTACTCGATACCTACCAGTTGCTTAGCACAGGCCCGGTTGATTCTCTTGATGATATCGCCGGAGACAAAGTTGCCGGCGCTGGTATGAATATGCGCTACCTGGAAGGCATTCCAGGTGCAGTTGGAGTACGCGGTGGTTTAACTGACTTCTACAGCATGCTGCAAACAGGCCTCGTTGATCATGCCATGCTGTGGCCTGAAGCGGCTAAGACCTTTAAAATATCGGAAGTTGCTCCGTACATGCTTAAGGCAGATTTAGGCGCTGTAAATTCAAAAACAGTGACAGTGAATGCGGACTACTGGAAGAAGCTACCTGAAGAAGTACAAAATGCACTGACAGAAGTTTCTGTAATGTATCGTGACCATGTTGCCAATGTCGCTATGGACCGAGCTAACGCCAGCCGTGAGGCCTATATCGCATCTGGTGGCACCGTGGTGGATATGTCTGCCGATGAACGTAAAGCCTGGGCAGATGGCATGCCGAATATTGCAGCAGAGTGGGCAAAATCGCTCGACGCTAAAGGCGAACCTGGCTCGGAAATGCTGAAATCATATATGGACAAACTTAACACCGCGGGATTCAAACCACTACGGGATTGGGCATCTGAATTATAAAAGCGTGCAAACAGTCTTAACAAAAACATTCGCCGCCAATTCAGGGTGGCGAATGATTTTTAAATCTATCGCACTTACACAAAAAGTACGACAACCATGATACGCCAGACGTTAGAGCGCATAGCGGTTGTTGCCAATGCAGCAGGTACCCTTGTCGTATTGACCCTGGTACTGGTGGTGAACTACGACATCATCATGCGAAACTTCTACGATTCACCATTTATTGGTGCGGTCGAAGTAGTTCAGTTTTCTCTGGTGCTTATTGTATTTTTACAGTTACCGGATGTAGTGCGGGTCAACCGTCTGACTCGTTCAGACGGTTTCCTGCTGCTCACTGGTACACGTTGGCCAGGATTCTCAAAAATACTTCGCCGCCTGATTGATTCCCTGTCTGCCGTTTTTATGGCGATGGCCGCCTTTGCTATCTATCCCTCTTTTATAGAAATGTGGGAGAGCAAAGATTTTTTTGGAGTACCTGGTGTCTTCACCGCACCCTGGTGGCCACTTAAGCTGGTGATTCTACTTAGCACATCGCTGTGCGCTATGATCTTTGTGATCAAGGTAATTTACGGTCAGCACCTGGCTAACGCCCTGTCATCACCCACTAACCCGAAGCCCGAAAATTCATGAGCCCAATAGAAATCGGGTATACCTCAGTGATTGCCATTGTGCTGCTGATATACCTTGGCATGTATATTCCGGTGGCACTGGGGATTGTATCTTTCGTATCAATCTGGATCATGCGAGACAATTTTGATCTGGCAGTGAATCTTTTTCGGATCGCACTAAGTGACAGCGTCATGGAATACACGTTTGCCACTGTCCCTTTGTTTACGTTTATGGGACTTGTTGTCTCTAAGGCAGGACTGGGAAACGATATCTATGATGTGATGAACGCCGGATTCAGGCGTATCAAAGGCGGCATAGGTATGGCAACCGTGGGCGCTAATGCGGTTTTCGCCGCAGTGACAGGCTCATCAATCGCGTCGGCATCCGTGTTTTCAACCGTGGCAGTACCGCAAATGTTGCGCTACAACTACAACCCGCGCTTTGCCGTTGGGGTGGTCGCAGGATCATCGGTACTGGGCATGATCATTCCTCCTTCTGCCATGTTGATCATTTATTCATTTGTTGCCGAACAATCAGTCGGGCAAATGTTTCTGGCTGGGGTGATCCCCGGCCTGCTGTTAGCGGTTGCCTACATTGGCGCAATCTGGCTGGCTGGCAGGTTCACCCCTAGCTTTGTCGGAGGCAGTGAATTTACCGAAGCAGAACGATTGACTGTTTTTGATATTCTGGCGAAATCACTGCCACTGATAACATTGATACTTGTCGTACTGGGTGGTATCTACACCGGCTGGCTGACTCCGGTTGAGGCTGGCGCTGCAGGTGCAGCATTAAGTCTGGTGATCGCTTTGTTTCGAAAACGAATGACACTTTCGGCATTCTGGCAGGCGCTGCTTGAAACTGGTCATATCACCGCTGCCATTCTTTTTTTGATTACAGCGGCCTCGATCTACAGCCGCATGCTGGGTCTTGCCGGCCTGCCCAATCAGTTGGGCGATATTATTGCCGCCAATCAATTTAGCTTTGCTACGATTATGGTGATCTATGTTTGTCTGATGTTGTTTCTGGGCACTCTGCTGGATACTGCATCAATCATTCTTATTGTTGTGCCGCTGTTTCTGCCCCTGATAGAACCGATGGGCTTAAGCCCGGTATGGTTTGGCATAGTAACGGTGGTTGGTGCTGAGATCGGTCTGCTCACTCCCCCGCTGGGAATCAGCTGTTTTGTCATTAAGTCAACATTAAATGATCCACGGATAGCTTTAAAAGATGTCTTTCTGGGAGCCTTACCATTTGCACTTGTTATGCTGGTGGTATTAGTCTTCCTGATTAAATATCCGCAACTCAGCCTCGCGTTAATTAAATAGAGCCTAACAATGCGAAACGTCACCGAAGAAACAATCACAGATGCCTTCGTAAATTATTTTGGCGATAACACTGATGCCAGAACCCGTGAAGTGATGGCCAGTCTGGCGAAACACCTTCATGCTTTCGCCAGGGAAACCCGATTAACTCACGACGAATGGAACAAGGGGCTGGAGCTATTACGCTGGACCGGGAAAATTACCACGCCGCAGAGAGATGAATTTGTATTGCTTTCAGATGTGCTCGGTTTATCTTCACTCGTTGATATGATGCACTCCACAGACACGGCGACTAGCTCCAGCGTACTGGGGCCATTTCATATTTCCAACCCGCCAGTCACTCCCCTCGGCAGCGACCTTCGAAAGCACTACGACGGCGAACTGATTCTGGTAAAAGGGAAGGTTACTGATATCAACGGCAGTCCACTTGCGGGAGCCACGCTTGATATCTGGCAAACAGCGCCAAATGGCTTGTATTCGTCACAGGATGAAGAGCAGGACGAATACAGCTTTCACGCCTTGTTCACTGCGGACGACAATGGCAATTATCAATTCACCACTGTAAGACCAGTCAGTTACACGGTACCCACTGACGGCCCGGTCGGCGAACTACTGAACGCTACAGGTCGTCATCCCTGGAGACCGTCGCATCTGCACTTTATTGTCAAAGCTGATGGCTATAAGCCGTTGGTGACCGAAGTATTTCCAGACGATGACCCATACCTGGATCAGGACACTGTTTTCGGGGTACGATCTGATCTGGTGATATCATACGAATCACAACGTGCTGATCAATTCCCCGCTGAAGGCCTTGAACTCAGTGGCAAAGTGACAGAGGATTTCTCGAAAGTTGATTTCGACATTAAGCTGGCTTCGTTGAAAAACCTCTGACAGGTAATCGAGCACGGCAACACTTCATATACATCGGACACCGATTTGCACCGCAAACCCATAGTAGATTTGCTAGCTGCCTACGCCCTGACACATCCATCCGAACAGGCAATGACAGAGCGCTACGTGCAATTCGTGCAAACACATGTAAATTGCTTTGATCGCAGTCTGCTGACAGGTCATGTCACAGGGTCTGCATGGCTGGTCAATACAAACCAGACTCATGTATTGCTCACCCATCACCGTAAATTAAATATGTGGCTACAACTAGGTGGCCATGCAGATGGCAACCCGGATATTGTCTCAGTAGCGAGAAGGGAAGCGCAGGAGGAATCCGGTATTCAGAATATTGCGTTGGTCAACCCGCAAATAATGTCACTGGATATCCATGAAATACCTGAGCGCAAACAGGAACCGGCACACTATCACTACGATGTTACTTTCGCTTTCAAAACTATAAACACCGATGAGTTCAATGTAAGCGAAGAATCACATGCACTGGAATGGATTGAGATATCAAAACTCCATGAACGCACCACTGAAGATTCAATGGTGCGCATGGCAGAGAAGTGGAAATTAATTTCTAGCGGCAGTTGAATTTACTGAGAACACTCGCTTGTGCAAGAAGCTGACAGTCTGCAGCTAACAAGTATGCTGGCCATTAAATATTGGCACCGCCCCATAGCACACTAAACGATTCACAATGTATCAGCACAGACTGATAGTCATTAAGATCAATATTCGAAGGCACTACATACTCCTGCGCACCGCTGTTGCTCTTCAGCGCAGATAACAATATAGAGTTTGAGGTGGCGTTCTTTCCGGTAGCACTGGTTATATCTCGCTTAGATAAAAATATTTTCAGGTCTGGGCCACCCTTGGTTTGAAAGTTGTCTGTGAATTTGATGATCGATTTACCATTCTTCTCTAGTATTTCCCATCCGCCCTTGATTTTATATTGCTTGTTAACCCAGCCTCCTTCGTTCTGCGACATTGCATGTGCAGAATTCATGGACAGCAAGGTAAAGGAACCCAGCGATAAAAGCATCATTAAGCCAGCGGTTAAGTTGATGGAACGCGATTTAATTTGTGACATTGTATTCTCCAGAAGGTAGAGGCTATAAACTGCAATTGATATCAATTGCTGCGTTTGTTGTAGCTTCTGACTCCCACCCAGTGGAATTGTTCTTCCGGCAAGGCCTGTCAGTTCTAACAATAGTTCAGACAAATTGTCACGGAAGTTTCAACGATTTGAGACTGTCATTCAGGGCAGGTAAACCCAATCGCACTGAGCTTCCATACATCGCTTTCTCTTTGTCGTCTGCGGGGATTTCCGTAGCGGTTTCGCATTCACAACGATCCCACAAAAGAACCACCTCCACTGTTAGGATAGTCGGATCGGTAAAGGTTAAGTGAAAATTTCAAGCGAATAACTTTACAATTCCCTGACAACTAGAGCATTATGGAATTTCAATAGCACATGTCTACACAATATTTGATACTATGCTGACATGTCAACATATTGTTTGCAGCAGTCCAGCGAATTTTCAATGGTAATCCGCTTGTCGAAGCTCCAAAAACTACTTCTCAAGTTAGGTAGACTACAACAATGTCTCGTCAGAAATGCATCAGAACCAGATATATTCACCGACTAATTTGAATCAGGATAAGCCACCATTGAACAACTGGATTGGGAAATGGTTGATTTCCGTAGCTATTTTGCACTTGCTAATGGGGTTTATTTTTCTTGGTGAGCCTTTGAGAAAATTACTGTTAGGCGGTAGCGGCGATTCAGTTGCTGACGCCAGCATGGGAACAGCAGCCTTCTATTTATGTTTCAGCCTGTTGTTATTGGTTGTTGCCATCTCGTTGGATAACCTGCAGGCAAAAAACAAGAATTTTCCAGCGGCCCTTGCAGTTGCTTTTTTAGCCATCGTACTGGTTTTTGTTATTCTGAAACCTGTCTCGGGTTTTTGGCTGGGACTACCACCAGCCGTATTTCTTGTATTTAAAACTTGCCGTCGTGGAGCAGACACCGGATCAACGCAGGGTCTGCAGAACAGCAATTCCACAGATATTTAGCTGTGCCGACTCATTAATGCTTCTTCAAAGTTAACAAAAAACTTCTTTGCTAAACGTTTAGAGGTACCTTCAATCAGTCGACCCCCTACTTGCGCAAGCTTACCTCCGATATCAATATTAACTTCGTAACTTAGCAATGTTCCTTCATCTTGCTCCGTAAGATCTACAATGGCGCCACCCTTGGCAAAGCCAGCTATGCCAGCATCCCCGCTGCCAGTTAAACTAAATTTCTCAGGGCCGGCACTGGGATCAAGTGTCACATCACTGCCAAAGCTCGCTTTAACTGGTCCAAACTTCACAACAACGGTTGCCTGGAGCTCGGTATCACTGTGTTTTACCAACTCTTCACAGCCGGGAATACTGGCCTTGAGAATATCGGGATCGTTCAAGGCCTGAAAAACCGTGTCCCGTCCTACGGGAAGCAGGACTTCATCTTTTAATATCATCGCTAGTTTGCTCTCTTTAGATTGTCTATTGTCATTCTGATCGGGTAATTCAACGGTTCATTCACTGCCTGTGAGAATCAACCGACGAGTGAACCTTTATTGATGGGTGTTTTGCGACGGCGAATAGCTATAATTTCCGCCAAAATAGATAGTGCTATCTCTTGTGGAGTTACACCGCCGATATCCAGTCCGGCTGGCCCTGTTATACGATTAACTGTCTCTGCAGGCTGACCGCTATCTGCTAATTGCGTACGAAGGTATGCCAATTTTTTCTGACTTCCTACAAAGGTAAGAAACCTCGATTCCAAACCAAGCGCTGTTACCAGGGCATTAATATCACCAGCGCCCTGGGTAGCGACGACTGTATATCGATGTTCACTTTTATGCGGTATGTCTGCCAGATCAACGTAGTTGTGGTTCACCCAGGTGTCACTGACCAAATCACCGGCTAACCCTGCCACCGCAACACTAAAATCAAACAGTGGTGCCAGCCTGACAAGCATCGTTGCCACCGGGCTCGCACCTAACACCAACAACTCAGGGTTCGATAACACGGGTTCTATGAATATATCCATAGAGCCTTGACTGGGGCACATATTCTTCGCTGCCACGATGCCATCCGCTTGTGGGCCCGGCTGCAGCCCCTGTTCTTTTAGCAAATCAGCAGGCTGAATAGAAACCAATCGAGGCTGGCCGTTCACGATGCACTCCTGTGCTGCCTTCATCACTGCAGCCCTTGCGCAACCTCCACCGATCCAGCCTTCTATAATCGCCCCGTCTGAATTTAGAATCGCTTTCGCGCCAGGCTTCGCTGCTGTCACCGATACCGTACGGACCACAGTCGCTACCGCAAAGGAACCTCCACTGGCTTTTAAGCCCTGCACTATTTCGTTGAAATCTAGCTGTGGGTTCAAGCTGTTTAAAGTGGTCATAGTCAGGATCGATTCATCAGATGTTTAAAATACATACTCAAATCTGCCGCAACGATGGCTCAAGCGCGCGTAAACTGTCGAGCGTGTTAGCTGCCGCAAAAAGATCCAGCCAGGGCAGCGCGGCGGCCATACCACCGGCAACGGGCGCGTAGTCTTTCCAGCCTTTTAGAGGGTTTAACCAGATTATTCGACAACCACGTCGCTTTAGACGCTGTAGCTCAGCGCCAATTAATTCTGGCGGATCAGTATCATAACCATCAGAAAATATAATCACCACGCTACGGCCATTAACCGTTTGCGCTGCGTACTGGCGATTAAATCGCTGTAGATTAGTGCCGATTTTTGTGCCGCCACCAAACCCCTGAGCCATCAACGACAATCGGTTAACCGCCCGCAGAGAATCATTATCACGTAATGCATCAGATACTCGAACCAGTGAGGTATGAAACAAGTACGCATCAGTACGCTGATCATGACTCACTAAACCTTTTAGAAATGCCAGAAACACCTTTGCATAAACCGTCATTGAACCCGACACATCAAGCAAAGCCACAATATTTACGGGTCGATCGGGTTTATGCCGCTTATATAGCTGAAAAGGTTCACCGCCTCTGTTGATACTGGCGCGAATCACTTTACGTAAATCAAGCATCGCACCACGTCGGGCTGCACGCCGCCGTCGCGAGCGCCTGTCACGCATTGCAGCCGCCAATTGATACGCGAGTCGCTCAGCCTTTTGAATATTCTCTGGCGTCATCATCTCGCGGAGATCGGTTTTTTCAATATTTTTGATTGTTGATGCAATGAGTCGCCCCTCTCCCGAATGAGCTGATTCAGCATCATCCTCTGAGTTGCTATCTGCATCACTCGCATCACCATGTTCCGAGGACTGCAGTGATTCATTAACACCGGGTTGAAAAATAGATTTCGATTTTCTTTTGTTTGATGCTGTGTCAGTTACCGCAAAGCGCTGACTTCCGCTATTCAGCCAGTACGCATTAAACAGTTCATCAAATTTTTCAAAATGATCGGACCGTCCCACACAAATTGCCTTACAGGCCATCTGTACGTCTCGCTGGCAGGTGATATCCAGTCTGCTAAATGCTTGCAGCGTGAGTTGGTATTCAGGAATATTGACCACAATACCATTGTGCCGAAGGTGCTGCATAAACCCGGACAGACGCTCACTCACCCCTTTCACTGTTTGAGGGAATCGCGTTATCTGCGGCACGACTTAACCTGCATCAGCCAGCCTTACCCGCCAGACGCTGTGTTACTTCGGCAGGAATTGATGCAATATCGGCTTGTGTTTTAAGTAAACATACCAGCGTTGCCTGCAGTTGTACCGGGTCATCCGATAAGTTATCGATACCCAGCCCGGCCACTGCCGCCGACCAGTCAAGCATTTCTGCGACTCCGGGATTCTTTTCCAGATCCTCTTTTCGCAACGATTGAATAAAGCCGACAATTTGCCCGGCAAGCTGCTGATCAATATTCGGGAGTCTTTTGTTTAGGATAGCCAGTTCTGTTTTTGCATCCGGGTATTCAACGTACGAATACAGGCATCGCCGTCGCAGCGCGTCTGATAGATCCCGGCTACCATTGGATGTCAAAATAACCCTGGGGCGTGTTACAGCCTCTATGGTGCCAAGCTCGGGAATGGTGATTTGAAAGTCGGAGAGAATTTCCAGCAAATAGGCTTCAAACTCTTCATCGGCACGATCAATCTCATCAATCAGTAACACGGGCGCCTGTGTTTGAGAAATTGCTTCAAGCAGTGGACGTCTTAACAAATACTTATCAGAAAAAATCTGCTCATCAACCTGATCAGCAGTTAACTTGTTTTCAGCGGTAGCGCGCACACTTAATAACTGACGCTGATAATTCCATTCATATATGGCAGTACTTGCATCAAGCCCTTCATAGCATTGCAACCTGATCAGCCTGGTAGAACCAAGATGCGCAAGCATTTTTGCGACCTCGGTTTTACCCACGCCCGCTGCACCCTCCAGTAACAGAGGGCGTTCGAGTTGCTGAGACAGATGCAAAGCCATTGAAAGCTCGTCTGATGCAATATATCCGGCATCAGCCAAATCAGACTGCATGTTTTTCCAGCTCATGCAGTTTTGCACCTGCTCATATCGCTATCCACCAACAACTAACCGTGCAGGCCCAGGTCATTGGCCGTCTTCCATATCCGCCAGTGATCGTGCGGCATATGTGTATGGGTCAGGCCAAATGATCTGAACGCATCATTGATAGCATTTGAAAAGGCAGGGACACCACCAACATTCGGGCTTTCACCCACTCCCTTGGCACCAATGGGGTGATGCGGGCTCGGGGTTTCTGTGTAGTCAGTCGCGTAATTCGGCGTCTCCCAACTGGTGGGTATAAAAAAGTCCATCAGTGAGCCAGTTTTTATATTACCCAATTCATCGTAGGCAATCTCCTGACCCAGTGCTATCGCAAGCGCTTCTGTTAGTCCGCCATGCACTTGTCCCTCGATGATCATCGGGTTAATCCGCGTGCCACAGTCATCCAGCGCATAGAACTGGCGAATCTCGGAAACACCGGTATCAACATCAATGTTCATCACACAGACATAAGCACCGAAGGGGTAAGTCATGTTGGGAGGATCATAATAACTGACGGCCTCAAGACCCGGCTCAACGCCTGGTATCTCTTGAGAGTAAGAAGCAAAAGCTACTTCCTTCATGGTTTTGAAACGTTCAGGTGCACCTTTCACAACAAACCGATCAACTTCCCACTCGACATCGTTGTCATGAACTTCAAGCAGGTAGGCGGCGATCATCTGTGCCTTTGCACGTATCTTCCTGCCAGCCATAGCAGTTGCAGCCCCGGCAACCGGTGTGGAACGCGAGCCATAAGTGCCCAGACCATAGGGTGCTGTGTCGGTATCACCTTCTTCGATGGTGATATCGTCAGCAGAGATACCGATTTCACTGGCAAGGATTTGTGCAAAAGTGGTGGCGTGTCCCTGCCCCTGAGAGATGGTTCCCAACCTTGCTATCGCGGATCCGGTCGGGTGGATTCGAATCTCACAGCTATCAAACATGCCCATACCCAGAATGTCGCAGTTTTTCACAGGCCCGGCACCAACGATCTCGGTGAAGTGGCACAAGCCAATACCCATTAGCTTACGGGTTTCGCCGGCTTTAAACGCTTCCAGCTGTGCTGCTTGTTCTTCCCGTAGTCCTTTATAGTTAACTGCCTCGAGCGCTTTGTCCCAGGCCGTGTGGTAATCACCGGAATCGTATTCCCAGCCCAGCGCGGACTGATAGGGAAATTGTTCTTTGCGAATAAAATTGATTGAACGCAATTCTGCTGCATCCATATTGAGCTTGATCGCCAATACTTCGATCATGCGCTCAATGAAATATGCAGCTTCAGTGACACGGAACGAACATCGATAGGCAACTCCCCCCGGTGCTTTGTTGGTATAGATGCCGTCTACGGCCAGATATGCGGTGGGTATATCGTATGAGCCCGTGCAAATATTCATAAAACCGGCTGGGTACTTGGTAGGGTCAGCGCAAGCGTCAAAGGCCCCGTGATCTGCCGTGGTGTGACACCACAGCCCCAGTATTTTACCTTCTGCGGTGGCGGCAATCTTGCCCTGCATCCAGTAGTCCCGCGCAAAAGCCGTG
Source organism: uncultured Granulosicoccaceae bacterium (assembly GCA_964574535.1). Lineage (GTDB taxonomy): Bacteria > Pseudomonadota > Gammaproteobacteria > Granulosicoccales > Granulosicoccaceae. Next base: position 13,735 of record CAZNOB010000092.1, read on the forward strand.
GCGCTAAGGTTTTCCATTCGATCCTCAACCCACTTAACCGGCTGCCCGGTCACGATAGATGCAACAATGGCACAAACATAACCGGGATAAACCCCTACCTTGTTACCAAAACCACCACCGATGTCTGGCGACACCACACGAATATTGTGTTCTGCAATACCCGACAACAGTGATGCAACAGTTCGCACCACATGTGGCGCCTGAAACGTACCCCAGAGCGTTAACTTGCCATTAACCTTATCCATCGATGCAACCGCACCGCAGGTTTCCAGCGGACACGGGTGAGTGCGGTGGTAGTAGACCATTTCTTCAGCAACCACGGCAGCATCTGACAACACTGACTCGGTCGCTTCCTTATCACCCTGCTCCCAGGTAAAAATATGATTAGGGTGTCGGCGTGCACCGTGAGCGCCTTCGGTTTGATCGGCTATATCTTCACGTAGTACCGGAGCGTCTGGCAGCTCTGCCTTGAACGGATCAACCAGTGCCGGTAGCTGTTCGTATTCTACTTCCACCAGATCAACGGCATCAGCGGCGATATACCGATCTTCGGCCACCACAAAGGCTACCTCCTGACCCTGAAATAATACTTTGCCGTCCGCCAGCACCATTTGCTTATCACCCGCCAGCGTTGGCATCCAGTGCAAACCAAGAGGCTCAAGATCTTTTGCGGTTAATACAGCGATCACACCCGGCAATGCGAGAGCCGCGGAGGTATCAATCGATTTGACATAGGCGTGCGGGTGCTGCGATCTGACAAAGTCACCGAACAACATATCCGGCATCTTCAGGTCGTCGAGATAGTTACCCTTGCCTTGTGTAAAGCGGGCATCTTCTACCCGTTTTCTGGAGGTTCCCAGACCTTTCAGTGCAGCCTGGCGTTCTTCAATTGTAGGGGCTTCCACGCTCATGCCACAGTCTCCGCTTGGTTAAGTTCACTGGCCGCTGACATCACAGCTTTCACAATATTCTGATATCCGGTGCAACGACACAGATTGCCGGAAAGACCGAAACGCACTTCTTCTTCAGTAGGGTTTGGATTTTCCTCGAGCAGCCGGTGTGCTCTGGTGATCATGCCCGGCGTACAGAACCCGCATTGAAGCCCATGATGCTCTTTAAAATTCTCTTGCAGGACGTGCAATTTGTCCGGATTACCCAATCCCTCGATCGTGGTGATTTCGGTGCCTTGTGCCTGCACAGCAAACAAGGTGCAGCTTTTAACAGAGCGCCCATCAATCTCAACAGTACAGGCACCGCAGTGTGATGTTTCACAACCAATATGCGGCCCGGTTAATTGCAGCTGTTCTCTGAGCACATGGATAAGCAGTTCACGAGGTTCCGCAAAAGTTTGATGCGTTTTTCCATTCACGTTTAGCGTAATTGGTGATTTCGACATTATTTTTTCCTCTCGATTCAGGCACGTGACCAGGCGGATTGCAAAGCGCGTTTCAGCAAAATTCCCGCGGCGTGTTTTTTAAATTCAGCGGGACCACGGTTGTCATCAACCGGTTCAATTACCGCCAGACAGGCACTGACCGCAGTTTCAATCGCACTGTCACTAAGATCTGTGCCTTTCAGCCCGTTGGAGGCGTCTTCACAGAAAATGGGAGTGTCCGCCAGGTTGGTCATAGCGATGGCGGCTTCGCTGCATTGACCAGAAGCGTCTTTGGTGAGCAAAACAGCCGAGGCTGCGGTGGCATAGTCGCCGATTTTCCGCTTCTGTTTCTCATAGGAATAGCCACCGGTACAGACCGCAAACTTCACTTCAGTGAGAATTTCCAGATCATCCCGGGCGGTGAAAAATGCAGCCTCGTAGAATTCCCGGGCGCTCAGCTCTCGCTCACCGTCAGGGCCCAGTAGGGTGAAGCTGGCATCCAGACATTGCATCAGCGCCGGCATGTCGTTGCCCGGGTCACCGTTGGCAACGTTACCGCCAATCGTGCCCTGGTAGCGGATTTGAGGATCTGCGATTTGCAGCGCGGTCTCTTTTACAATGGGAGCTGCCAGGCTGAGCTCGGCATTGTTGATCAGTTCGGCCTGAGTTGTCATTGCACCGATACTCACCACCCCGTTATTCACGGTAATGTGTTTCAGATTTGATATGCCCTGCAGATCCACCAGATGCTCCGGCATTGCCAGCCGCAGCTTCATCATTGGAATCAGACTGTGCCCCCCGGCGATCACTCGGGCATCATCACCCAGTTGGCCCATTAGATCGACTGCCGCCGCCAGGGATTCTGGCTGGTGGTATTCAAATTTTCCCGGAATCATGCGCATCCCCCGTTTGTTTTAGTAGAACAACGACCCACTACCATAACAGGGCATTCTGCCGTGCCAACTAAAAGCGCACGAATTTCAATAAAAAATCACCAATTACGAGGATTGCACGAACGACGATCATGCAAAAAACTTGTCAGCCTTTTGTTTTTATTGGCATTTTTTTAACAGGCTCATCCTGTGCGGGATCAAGCACTTCAAGTAAACCAATCACCCGATTGCGGCTCACAGGGACCGAACTCAGCTGCGGAAAATTTTCAAATACACAGATGCCGGTTTCTTTACGCCTTTCAAACTCGACGACAGCGCTGATGTTGACCAGATAACTGCGATGGGTGCGATGAAATCCGCTGGCAGCCAGACGATTCTCTGCCTCGGTGATGGCCCAGGGACAAAATCGAACTCCGTCCCTGGTATACAGATGTGAGTAGTGGCCATCAGCACGAATCGCCGCCACATCAGCACTTTGCACGTAGCCTATTTTTTTATCACGCTCGAAAGGGATGTCGATGGATTCAGCTGGTTTCTGTTGCGGTGCGGGCGGTGACCCGTTCGCGACGGCACTGTCTTCAGCTGGCAGAGCCGCAACTGGCTGAGATTGTATGATGGCGGGTTGCGCGGTGAGAAAAGTGGTTGCTGCCAGCAAAAATGCACCACAAATTATAAACGACGCCATGGTCACAATGACAGCCAGAGTGCTACTGGCAAGTACAGCGGAGGCTGGTACAAAATCATCGCTCTGGAGGAATTTTGTGCCGTGCATCGCCGTGTAATGCACAATCACTACGGAGAATCCCATCAGTAATGCACCGCCGATAATATTCTGTTTTGAACGACGGCCATATGCAACGCTGATCGCGGCAACCCCCATCACAGCGGCCACCAGACACGATGCCCATTTAGCCCACACAGAGAATACCGGCACCGCCCCTCTGACCCCAAGCATACCGATGAAATGCATCGACAATATGCCCAGCCCCAGGATTAAACCTGCCAGCACCAAAATGCGCGGAGTACGTGCAGAGAAATGCAACAGCAGCAGCGCAACGCCAACAACCAGAATGGCAACCAGAGCCGAGCTCAGGGTTTGTAACAGATCATAGTAGATGGGTATCTCAAACTGGTGTGCCAGCATCGCCACAAAGTGCATTGACCAGATTCCACCACCCAGGACAAACGACGACATCACCACCAGAGCTTTGCGACGGCTCTCTGGTAAACCCGAGATATTATTGGTGAGCGCGAGTCCGGTAAACGCTGCCACCATGGATACGACAATCGATGCTGCTACCAGCTTTAGGTCGTGTGAATAGCTAATCAATGTTCGCCATTCCCTGTTTAGTCCTGCTCAATCCGAAAGGCAATATATTACCCGCGCAAGGCTAACGGTTCAGAGATTTTTCATGCGACACGATCGGCAAACAGGTTGCCGATACCCGCCAATTATACCTTGCGCAGTCAAAGAGTATTTGTCAGGAACGTTTGGGGATAACTTCGTAGCCAGGTTCCTCGGGCTCGTCATCAACCATCTCGGCCGGGAAACCCGGCGCCTGAACATTTAGCCCGGTGGCATCTTCCAGCCGCTTAATGATATTCGGCGACCACTCCCGCGGGCCATATTTGTTCTCACCATCTTTAAAAATACTGACCAACAAGGGACTGATCTCCAGCGGCACGTTATTGCGTTCGGCGATTGATTGAAATAATCCGATATCCTTGCTGACTAAATCCATCGTGAACGAGATATCACGAGAGCCGTTCAGTATCACCTGACTTTCAGTCTCGTGTACAAATGAGTTACCAGAAGAAATTCGAATCGCCTCGTAGGTGGTATTCAGATCCAGGCCCGCGGCTTTCGCAGTGACTAGCGCTTCACAACAGGATAGTAAATTTGCAGTAGCCAGGTAATTGGTCATGACTTTTAGCACCGACGCTGTCCCCAGAGGCCCCGTATGCAGGATGCGTCTGCCCAGGTTCTTCAGTAATGGCAAGATGCGTTCGAATGTATCCCGATCGCAACCGGCAAAAATCGAAATATTACCGGTGTCTGCTCGATGACAACCACCCGACACCGGACAATCGACTGCCGCAGCGCCTTTCGCTTGAACCAGAGCCCCAAGGCGTTTAACTTCGGCCTCGTCAGTCGTTGACATTTCGAGCCAGATTTTGCCTTCGACCAGAGACTGCAGCAGACCATTCTCGCCTTCCATTACCTCGGCAGATGCGGCCGGGGAAGGAAGGCAGGTTATAATCACATCGCAGTTTTCAGCCAGTTGTGCAGGAGTGTCAGCCCACGAAGCTCCTTTATCAATAAACCGTTGCGCACTTGTTTTATCAAGATCACGGACTGTCAGGTCCGAACCGTTTCTAAGCAGACTGCCGGCGAGTTTGCCGCCGACATTCCCCAGTCCTATAAACCCTATCTTCATGTCATGGACTCATGCTGATCAAACCACAAGCATGGAGTTATTTCAGGCCAATTACTTTTCCAGTACCGACCGGCTTTCACCCCCACCGGGATCAGCGTGACGCCAGCCTGGATGCAATCAAAGTGGCAAGTGTCTCTATACCCGATACCACCTGCGCTGCACTTGCGTGACTGAAATTAAGTCGAATGAACCCCGGGTTTTCCGCAAGCACTGGAAAGAATGGCTCACCGGGCATGAAGGCAACCTTGTGTGCCAGTGCCTCTTTTAACAAAGAGACAGTGTCGAATGGTTGGTCAGAATGGATTTTCAACCAAAAAAATAACCCGCCAGCGGGAACTTGCCACGACGCAAGGCCGCCAAAATGTTTGTCCAGCTCCTGAGCAAAAAAATCACGCCTGGCGCGATAATCCGCTACCACGTTAAGCAATCGTGTTGGTGCATGCGGATTTGTCAACTGAGATAACACCAGGTGCTGACTCAAACGATTACTGTGCAGATCGCTGGCCTGCTTTAACCAACATAGCCTTTCAAATAGATCGGAAGAACACACCAGATACCCCAACCGCAATCCAGGCGCCAGTGTTTTGGAAAAGGAGGATTGATAGACCCACGATGCATTCTTGACGAAACTACACACAGGTCGGCGCTCACAATCATCGTAGCTAAGATCACGATACGGGTCATCTTCAAATAAAACGCTTTGATTCGCATCACAGGCTGCCGCCAAAGAATTCCTTTGCTCTGCTGAATAACAGTGACCCGTCGGGTTTTGAAAGGTCGGAACAACATAGGTCACCGAGACATCATGCTGATCCTCCAGGGTACTAATGGTTTGGGGCGTAAACGGCAGGTAGTCAGCACCAAATAAAGAGAATACCTGTAACGCGGCAAGATAAGTTGGTGACTCCAGCGCAACGCGACTACCACAGTCTATGAGTAGCTTGGCGACCAGATCAATCCCCTGCTGTGAACCGGACAACACCAGCACTTGTTCAGCCGTCACTTGTAAACCACGCTCTGCAAGATCGCTGGCGATGAATCGACGTAAATTCGCATCACCTTCAGATGCGCCATATTGAAGCTGCTGATGATCAAGTGCAGCAACAGATATTTCAGGAAAACTATCTGCAGACGGTAGTCCGCCCGCAAATGAAATCATGCCCGGCTGGTCAATCACGTGCAGGATCTCACGTATTGGCGACACAGCGAGACGCGATATTCGATTGGCAAATCGCATAATATTTCTCCAACTTATTTTAAGTCAATATTATTGACCTATTGACAGTGTGGACGACACCTCTTAGTGTGTCAATATGATTGATCAGAAAAATTCAACGCCCACTGGTGAACAATCTTCGTCAAGCCGCCACCGACAGATGCGGGCCGCCATTGAACTGCTGTTTTTTTCATACCGGGCATTCACTCGAGGGCCGGACCAGATTCTTGCCAAACGGGGATTGAACCGGGTGCATCACCGCATACTGTACTTCGTTGCACGAGAGCCCGGATTATCAGTTAACGATCTGCTCGCAGTTTTAGCGATTAGCAAACAAGCATTGCATATTCCACTGCGGCAACTGGTGAGTATGGATTTAATTAAAAACGATAAATCGAAACTGGACGGACGAGTAAGAGAACTACGCTTGACAGCATCAGGCAAACGACTGGAAAACAGATTAACCGGCACACAGATTTTACAGTTGGAAAGTGTGTTTGCGGAAGCCGGGCCCGAGGCCGAGAAAGCCTGGCGGAAAACCATGACCCTGCTGGCGCGCGATTAGCACAGAAATAAGAGATAGTATCCCGCAGTTCACATCAACGTTGTATGCTTGTGCTATGAAAGATTTTGATCAGCT
>CAZNOB010000093.1:0-7085 GCA_964574535.1 uncultured Granulosicoccaceae bacterium
TGGCCATCCATGAAACCACAAATATGATATGAAATGCTTTTACCCAAAGATACATTTTTATTGCCTGTAAGATTAATGAATGTACACCGTGTCAAGGTACCAAAAGATCGCTGTCTTAAGAACAGCGTTCTATCAGCTTTGGCGGATTTTTGCATTAACTAACGCAGGCCCAATCGCAGAGGGCGTGGCCAGGACATCCACGCCGGCTGCTTCAAGTGCCAGTTTCTTCGACTTATAGGTGCCTTTGTCACCCATCACAATCGCCCCTGCATGGCCCATTTTTTTACCCGGTGGTGACGATCCACCTGCGATAAATGCAGCAACCACAGGTTTGTTCATAGTAGCGGCATACTCGGCCGCTGCCTCTTCCATTGAACCTCCTATCTCACCCACCATCACAACTGCTTCCGTGCGATCATCGGCATCAAGCGCTTCCAGTGCATCGCGCGTAGTGGTGCCGATAATCGGATCACCGCCGATACCACTGAACGCACTTTGACCATAGCCAGCCTGCACAATATTCAAACACATCAATGTGCCGAGTGAACCACTGCGAGAAATCACACCGATATTGCCGGGTTTAAAAATAGTGGGATCGAACGCCGGCATGAAACCCACAAAACACTCACCGGGTGTCACCAATCCTGCCGTGTTAGGACCGACAATCTGCACACCACGCTCTTTGGCTTCGGCCATCATGAACATGACATCGCGAACCGGAATGTGTTCAGTTAAACAAACCAGCTTTTTACAACCTGCAGCCATGGCATCCTGTGCAGCTGCCAGCACACCCAGTGGTGGTATAAACAGAATAGAGACATCGAACTGACTGCCGCCATTCATTGCATCAACTGCAGACGCGTAAACCGGCACACCACAACACTGCGTACCAGCTTTTTTAGGATTAACACCACCAACAACAAGGGTACCGTATTCCTGCATTTTGCCGGTCCAGAAGCTACCCTGCTTACCGGTAATCCCCTGAACCAATAGCGCTTCGTTTCCGCGAACAATCATGCGTTTGCTCCATTAGCTGCAGCAATGGCGGCCTGAATTGCCTCGTCCATTGTCTCAAAAGATGTCATACCTAATCGATCCTGCAACATTTGCCGCGCTTCAACTGAGCCGGTACCGTGAATAGAAAAGAACACCGGGATATCAGGTGTTAATTCCTGCCACGCATTGATTACTCCCTCTGTCATCACATCAGTGCGGGCAAATGCTCCGCAAAAATTAACCACCAGACTCTTAATGTTATCGTTGTTCAGCATTAGCTTTAACGCTTCAGTCGCCTTGGTGTAAGCTTCACCACCGATCTCAAGAAAGTTAGCCGGACTGCCATCGTAGTGAGTGATCACATCCATGGTGGTCATGGTTAAACCGGCGCCATTAGCAAGTAACCCTATGCTCCCTTCCAGATCAATATATTTTAGATCAAGCGCTTCGGCCGCCAACTCCCTACCCGAAAGTTTTTCAGGCGTGCCGTAACTGGCAAGCTCTTGTTGCCGTTTTATGGCTGAATCATCCAGCGTGAATTTACAATCCAGTGCCATCAGACTATTGTCATCAAGAAGTGCCAGCGGATTAATTTCCATCAGCTCAGCATCATTTTCAGCATAGGCCTGATAGAGCTTGCATAAAAGTTCGGCCAGGTGATCTGCAACTGATGCATCGACCAACGGCTCAACCAGTGCTTTCGCGTCTGCTTTATCGATTCCGGATCGAACATCAATCGTCATCTGACGCAGCTTTTCAGGCTGCGACCGGGCGATTTCCTCGATATCCATACCGCCCTGATCTGAAAACATCAGTAACGGCCCCTTGCTGTCAGCATCATTGAGGATAGCTGCGTAGTATTCTTCCTTAATCGGCGCTCGCTGTTCGATTAGTACTTTTTCAACGACGGTCCCGCCAATCGTCATACCCAGTATTTTTGTTGCAGCGGCACGCGCTTCATCACCATCATTGGCCGTTATAATGCCACCCGCCTTGCCGCGCTTTCCGGTGGGGACCTGCGCCTTAACCACAACCTGCTTAAGGGCGTTACCCGCGCTGGCTGCCTGTTCCGCATCATGCGCCATCATGCCTTTGGGAATAGCAATCCCCACTTTAGCCAGCAAGGGCTTAGCTGCATACTCTTCAAAATTCATAGTAATCCGGTTTGATGTAAAATGTGACTGGCAGTACCGGGGGCGTATTTTTTACTGCCCGTATTTCGCCCAATAATCGCCAAACAAAGCTTCTTCGGACGGTTTATCTTCGGGAATCTCTGTCGACAGGTGTGTCACATTGATAAAGTGTTTGTAGTTTAAATTTTCACTGATACTGTTTCCCGCCCATGAACCACACCCCATACTGAGCGTAAATTCAAACCCGTTAGTAAAGCTGCCACCATTTCCGAAAGTGTGCGCCTGATTCACCAGAACCCTCACCACATTTAAATCTTCCGCAAGCTCACTGGCCTGCGCCAGGTCATTCGTGTGAATACCCACAGAGTGCCCCATACCGGCGAATTCAAGCAGTTCGTTCAGTCGATTCTTTGCGGCAGCAAAATCGTCAGCTCGATAAACCGTCAACACCAGCGAGAGTTTTTCATCGGACAGTGGAAAATCTTTACCTACACCTGTTTCCTCCACCATAAAAAATTTCGCAGACTTCGCGGCTTCGGGCAGCCCGACTACCTCTGCCAACACGTTTGCATCTTTGGCAATCACATGGCGGTTTAGTTTTCCATCGATCCACAGGGTATCGATAATTTTTTGCCGCTCCTCGGCGTTGCACATAAAACCACCAGCGCGTTGCAGCGCGGCGATCGCATCATCGTAAATACTGTCTACGATAGTGACTGAATTCTCTGATGAACAGGATGTTGAGTTATCGAATATTTTCGATGCACAAATTTTGCTGGCTGCATCATCGAGCTCGGCGGTCTCACTAATCATCACCGCGACATTGCCAGCACCTACGCCAATAGCCGGTGTTCCACTGGAATAGGCACGCTTTACGTTATTCTGCGAGCCGGTCACAACCACCAGATCACACAGCTCCATCAGAGCTTGTGTCATTTCCTTGTTGACGGGTGGCGGTAACATTTGCACCAGGTCAGCCGGTAGTCCAATAGCAGCTAGCTGGTCTCGCATGTGGTTAACGGTAGTCAACGTGGTGTGGAAACCAGCTGGGGAAGCAGCAATAATTACAGCGTTGCGACCTTTGACTGCCATCATGGCCTTATTTACCGGAGTTGCCGCCGGATTGGTTGACGGGGTGACCGCACCAACAACACCCACGGGCTTGGCATACTTCACCATGCCACGCGCTTCATCACGCTCTATGACACCCACCGTTTTAGCGCGCATCAGATCACGCAGAGTGCCGAAAGTTTTACGAGTGTTTTTGATGATTTTGCTATCGACATTGCCCATGCCGGTATCTTTGACAGCCAACTCTGCAAGTTCACGTGCCCGATCAGGCTGATAGACAGCCCACGCCAGTGCGGTAACGGCCTCATCCACTCTCGCCTGGTCAGCGTTCGTCAGGGCCTGCATCGCAACCCGACCGTTTTCAACGATTTGGGCAACGACGTAATGAGGATCGGTTGGAGCAACGGGGTCTGTTGACATGGTTCGAATGTCTCTTGCAGCGTTTAATAATTAACCCGCCAAGAATACAGGTGTGTTAGAGCACCGGCAATCTCCAGCAACGTCGTTAAGGTGTCGCATCGATGCTTGTACCAGCAACCATACGCTAAATGACCGATATATCTATTCTCAGGGCGTCTGCTAAACAGGTCGGCCAATCGTCTGAGAAGCGTGGCCCGCCACGTGCCGAGTTTGAAAAAGGTGCCCAAAAAATGGCTTGAAATTTTATACATAGCATTTCGCTAAGATTTACTTGTCGCCTTATGAATAATCCTGGCTAGGCAAGCACAGACCGCAGAGAATCAATGAAATAATCAATTTCCGCCTCAGTATTATAGTAGTGGACTGACGACCTGACGACCTCTTCCAGATTCCTCCGCTGATACGACACCAGGTTGCCCGAACCATCCGACACTGACACATTAATTCGCTTTTCAGACAGCCCCTTCTTTATTTGTCCGGCGGTTTTCTGCACACTGGTAAACGTCACGATACCGCATAGCTCTGCGCCTTCATCTGTGACAGTCACCCCGTCAACTGTTGCCAACCTGCTGCGAAGCGTATCGGCAAGGTTATAGATTCGTTGTTGTATCTCGGGCAAGCCAAATGACAACGCGTAGTCGATTGCCATACCGAGCGCTGCCTTACCTGCAAAAAATTGCTCCCAGTTTTCGAATCGTCCGGCATCCCTACGGATCACATATTCACCTGGCGATACCAAATCGGCCGCATGCTGATCGAGAACATAGGGTTCAAGCTTTTCAATCATTGATTCGCGAACATACAAGAGGCCGGTCGCTCTTGGGCCACGCAGATATTTACGCCCGGTGCCACAAAGCATATCGCAGCCGATCTCTTCAACATCGAGCGGCACATGACCCACGCCCTGGCAGCTATCCAGTAAAAAAGGAACTCCGGCCGCCCTGGCAACCTTCCCTACTGCGCTTGCCGGATTCACCAAACCGCCACCCGTGGGAATATGCGTTATTGAAATGAGTTTTACCCGATCATCGATCAGATTCTCAAGCGCCTTAGTATCAATCTGTCCGTGTTCATCGTTATCGACAAAAACCAACTCAACACCATAGCGCGCAGCCTGCTGGTTATACGCAATCACATTGCTGCCATACTCGGCGATGGTCGTCAGGATTTTATCTCCCGGTGAAAAACGAAGGCTGTAAAACGCCATGTCCCAGGCACGAGTGGCATTTTCAAGATAGGCAATTTCTTTAGGCTGACAATTTAAAAGCGTTCCGGATGCAACATAAAAATTTTTAAGTTCGGCTTCCAGAGCCTCTGCAGTTTCATAACCACCAGTCATCTCCTCCTGCGTTAACATATCACGCAGCGCATCAGCTACCGGTGCAGGCATTAATGATGAACCTGCGTTGTTAAAGTGGACAAGATCGCCACACGCCCTTGTATCTTTTCGGGCGCGATCAATATCGAGAATATTCGTCATTATTTAAAGTACCGTTCTCACGTTCCATAGCTCCGGAAAAAGCGTAACATCCAGCATACGCCTTAAATAAGACACCCCGCCCGTGCCACCCGTACCGCGTTTAAAGCCGATAACACGCTCGACCGTAGTGACATGATTAAATCGCCAACGCCGAAAGTAGTCTTCCAGATCGACCAGTTTTTCAGCGAGTTCATATAGTGACCAGTATTTATCCGGATCTTCGTATACGGTTTTCCACGCCGCCTGCACTGCCTCATGCGCTTCATGCGTTTGGCTGAAATCTCGCTGCAGCAGCTCTGGCGGTAATGCCAGGCCATGGCGAACCAGTAACTGCAGTACTTCATCGTATACACTGGGAATGGCAAGCTCTGCATTGAGGCTCGCGATCACTACGGGATTGTGTTCGTGCGGTCGCAGCATCGCCTTATTGCGATTACCCAACATGTATTCGATCATTCGATACTGATGAGACTGAAACCCCGAAGACTGCCCGAGACTGTCCCGAAAACTGGTGTAGTCACTCGGGGTCATGGTACGTAAAACATCCCAGGCGTTGTTTAGCTGCTCAAATATCCTGGAAACTCGTGCCAGCATTTTAAAGGCCTGTGGTAAATCATCGCGATGTATTGCAGCTCGCGCCGTGCCGGTTTCATGAATGGCAAGACGCATCCAAAGCTCTGAAGTCTGGTGCTGAATAATAAACAACATTTCATCGTGCGCTGATGACAAGGGTGTTTGCGCAGATAACAATTGATCAAGCCCCAAATAGTCACTGTAAGACATGCGATCTTCAAACGACATCTGTGCGCCTTCACCGGCAGGGTCATAGGGTTTGCTCATGTCACTGCAGACCTCTGATGGTACATCGGCTGATCCCAGGTCCGATTATTCATGATATATTCCAACCTGACCGCCGCCTCAATGACTTCTTCCGTATTGATATACAAGGGAGTAAACCCAAAGCGCATGACATCCGGCGCTCTAAAATCTCCGATCACACCAGTGGCAATCAAAGCCTGAATAACAGCATAGCCATTTTCAAAATGAAACGATACCTGTGAGCCACGTTCCGCAGCATTACGCGGACTTGCCAGCGTCAATTGCGGACAACGTTTTTCGACCTCGGTAATGAATAGCTCGCATAGCTCTATTGAACGCGCACGTAAATCAGCCAAATCAACTGAATCCCATACATCAAGCGCTGCATCAAGCGCCGCCAGTGCGATCACCGGTGGTGTACCCACCCGCATTCGGGAAATAGACTCTGCACCACGGTAACCGGTTTCGAATTCAAAGGGTGCCTGATGACCTAACCAACCTGATAGCGCTGGCAGAGCATTATCTGCATAGCGCGGTGCAACATAAATAAAGGCTGGCGCACCCGGTCCGCCATTTAAGTATTTATAGGTACAACCGACCGCAAAATCCACATCAGCGCCGGCCAAATCAACCGGCAATGCACCCGCAGAGTGCGCCAGATCCCAAACGGTCACCACACCTTTCGCGTGAGCTTTATCAGTCAGTTCCTGCATATCGTAGAGTCGTCCGGTCTGGTAATCGACCTGAGTCAGCATTAACACCGCAACAGACTCATCCAGCGCGTTTGCTATTTCATCATGAGTCACCAGTTTAAGTAGATAGTTATCGCCCAGCGTCTTCAGCAGACCTTCGGCCATATAGAGATCAGTAGGGAAGTTTCCCACGTCTGATAAAATCAACCGGCGATCCGGGTTCAGCGCTATTGCCGCCGCCAGCGCCTGATACACTTTTATAGATAAAGTATCACCCATCACCACTGTATCTGGTGCGGCACCGATTAATTTGGCAATACGATTACCAATGTGCTCCGGTTGCTGCATCCAGCCAGCAGCGTTCCAACCGCGAATAAGCAACTGACCCCACTCATTCTGCATCATGTTAGAAACACGCTTGACAGCATTTACGGGAAGTGGCCCAAGAGAATTGCCATCCAGGTAAATCAGCCC
>CAZNOB010000093.1:7185-11925 GCA_964574535.1 uncultured Granulosicoccaceae bacterium
TACAGAATGCAGAACTGATACGAGTCCCATCCATTGATGAATCATTCGAGACCTTTAAGCGGGACAATCTGGAAGTACTGGCAGGGTTGCGCCCTGCACTATTAAACCAGCAACAAAAGATGCCGGGGGCAACCATACTCGATCAAAGCTTCACAGCCGTTCAACAGTCTGTGGGCTGCAAGCCAGGGAGCGATGTCGCTGCCGCCTATCTAAAGAACTTCGTGCAGGCGTCTATTAAAAACGGATTGATTGAATCATTAATAGAGAAGCACGGAGTGACAGGCAAGTTATCAGTGGCTCCCCTCCAGTGAACCCCGGTGTTGCATTTATTTTGTTCGGCGAAAGCTGTAAGGGTTGAGAGCACCCGGCAGCGAACTTCGAAAGCCAGAGAAAAACGCTAAACGCTTAAGGTCAGTTGGCTCACGAGTCGCAGTATTGCTTTTCCAATGAACGAATAATACTAAGAATGGTTTGATTAACCGGTGTGGGGATACCATGCTTTTCTCCCAGTTCTATCACCACCGGCGCAAACATCTCGACCTCTGTTTTACGGGAAGCTTCGATATCCTGCAGCATCGATGTTTTTCCATCTTCAGCGATGATGTCCAGAGTTTCATAGAAACTGGTCGCATCTTCATCTCTTAAATCAACGCCTTCCGCCTGAGCCACGGCGATGACTTCACGCATAAGTGATTCCTTCAACCATCGCAGCGCCGATTCAGATTTATACCGACCATAGGTTGCACCGGTTACTGCAGAGGATTGATTCATCCCCACGTTAACCATGAATTTCCACCAAACAGAGCGAAGCATGTCGTCCGGCGTTTGGTGACTGATGCCGGCCTTATCCAAAATTTTCTGTACCGCTTGCACTTTGGCACTGGTTTTCAGATTGTTGGCTTCACCGAAAATTAACAAAGGAGGTCGCGAATGAAATATTTTATTGTCCTCCCGGCGGGCATCCAGATTCATAGCAATAGATAGCAGTACTTTCTCACTCCCGTACATTTGTCCGATAATAGCTTCACTGGAAAGCCCGTTGAGTAGTGAGATAAAAATAGTGTTCGGATGCACCAGCCTGTCAAGATCAGGTAGAGCACAAGCAAGGTGATGGTACTTTGTGGCAACAATAATCAGATCGGCGGTGAAGTCGGTATCAGATTGTGCGGCATCAAGAACAGGCACATGATGATGCATACCGTTAATATAGATCCCGTCAAGCAGGAGCCTTTTGTAGCGCTCGCCTTTAGCCACTAGTCTGGTTGTGATACCGGCCTCATGAAAGATATTGGCATAAACAGCCCCTAAGGCACCTGCGCCTAAAATAGCTACTCTTTTAATCAAAGCGTTGGCATTGAACTAATATGATGAGTTGGGCGCAATATCTTCGTTTATCTCATCATAGACTTCGTCCGGATCTACATCATTGGTAAGCAATATTTCGCGAACAGTCTCTATTTGGGCAAGTATGGTGTCAACGCGATCGCCGTATTCATAGCTGTTGACGTCAATCGCTTTAGGCATAAATGAAAACGCGATTTTTAACGCCTGCAGTGAATCATCGTCAAGTTTTTTGGTCATGGTCCATCCCTACTGTTACCAGTGTTATTGTGTCAGCCTGGCAAAAACTACTCAATGTGCTCGACCAGCTTTATTGCCTCATAAATTGACGGCACGTCCATCTTACTTACACAACACTGACCGCAGACCGAGGCGTGTTGCTGAACCAGTTCTAAAACCTGCTCAAGAGTTAGCGATTCGTCAGTCGGGCTAACGCCCATATCCAGCTCATAGACACCCCCTATGGCGTCTATCAGTCGATCACCCACCTGGAACCCGGCAGAACTCAAATTGGTATCGGTATCCCACAACTGCTGTGAGCCAACAAACACCAATTCATCGATGTCTTCGAATTTGACCATCGCAGGCCACTGAATTTTCATCATTATTTCGCGCTGGTTCAAGGTAACTTCACAATCACAAATTGACCAACGGAGGGCAACCCGTCGATGAACGGGGCATCCAGCGGGTCACTGCTAACCAGTGAAATTGGATCGCGTGGAGAGGTGTCTTCATCAGCCGAGGTAAAGCTAACACCGCCATCGGTTCCCGAATCGTAAACCGCTAACTCTCTGGTCAACGAGTCGATAAAATTGGTGCCATCAAACAAATTCAGGTTATGCACCCCTACAAACCAGTCAGGACTGGGCGCTACCATAGATGTTACGGTTACCTGCGGGTAGTCCGTCGTCACCTCAAATTCAACACTTGCTGCACCCGGCGAAGCCTCAACCTCTTCACCATCGATAGCGGCCGTGGCATAGCCATTGGCAATAGCGGCATCCACCTCGGCAAGTATCAGAGTTTTACCCCCGGTCTCTGCCATCTCTTCAATACCATCGGTCGCAATCTGACCGGGCTCCCAGAACACCACTTGTTCATTATGAACAGCGCCCACTAATCCGGAGAAATGTGCATTATCCGGAAAATTAAGCATATGGGTTTCGGCACTCCAGCTTGCATTGAAAGTCAGCCGGTATCGGGCACTCGTCACGCCTGAATTGTCACTGGTCTCAGTATTGCCTCCGGTCGTGTCACCGCCATCGTCGGTCTCGCCCTCGGAATCACTGCCACCGCCTGTGTCCTGACCACCAGTCGTATCTTCCTCGTCACCAGTTTCGCTGCCCGTTTCGGTGTCCTCACCGTCGGTCGCACCTTCCCCGTCACCAGTTTCGCTGCCCGTTTCGGTGTCTTCACCGCCGGTCGCGCCTTCCCCGTCACTGGTTCCACCGCCCGTTTCGGTGTCCTCTCCACCGGTCGCGCCTTCCCCGTCACTGGTTCCACCGCCCGTTTCGGTGTCCCCTCCACCAGTGGCACCTTCCCCGTCACTGGATTCGCCGTCCGTGTCGGTACCCTCACCGCCAGTCGCGCCCCCAGGTTCAGCATCCTGGCCGCCAGTCGTGTCTTCCCCGTCACTGGTTTCGCCGGCCGGTTCGGTGTCCTGGCCGCCGGCGTCAGGGACATCGACATCTTCCACAACAACCCCTGAGTCAGACCCACACCCTGAAAGAAACAAAGAGACAAAAAACAACGGAATTATTTTCATGTTTTCACCTTTCAACGCCAGCCTTACCCTCACTGGTTGTCAAAACTATAGGACATTAGAAACTAATTAACAAATGCCCGAATACTTGCCTGAACGCTGGCAACATGTGAGGACAGATTCGCGACTCAGAAAATCGGCTTGATCAGTATACAGCCTATTTTTTCCATACTGTTTTGCAATTGAGCAAATTGCTGATCATCCCGGTATGCACCAACAATGGCACCACCTGAACCCGCATATTTGGCAGATACACCAGTTCTGCGCGCAGCCATAACCATCTCTACATGCTTGGGGTTCAGTTCGCACATCGATTGTCGCAGATTAAAATTTTCATCAAGCAACGGACCTAATGCACTCCCTTCATTACTTTCAATTAAATGCATCGCACGTTCTGTCAGATACACGAATTTCTTCATCGCACTCACCACCGCCATGTCACCAGCGTTATAGCGTTCTCGCAGATTATTATGAAACACTTCTGTGGGTTCGCTTGATGCAGGTCGATATGCAATATACAACGGAGGTAATGCATCGGTATCTATGGGCGTGTAGACACCAACATCGTAACGATCGATTCTGGTCATCGCATCGACACTGAAATCCATGGCGACTGCACCCTCGTACACCTGAATCACGCGGTCCTGTAAGCCACCACCAATACCCAACTCATCACTTTCAACCGAGAATACCACAGAGGGCTGCACCTGTTTCTCAATAGACACGACATAGAATTCCATCAGTGCTCTTAAAGTAGCCACAATAATTGCGCTCGAACCAGCCATCCCTACCTGTTGGGGAATATTGGTAAAGTAAGACAGACTAAAATTGCCAGACCTCAAAGGCTGTCCGGACAGCTGACAATAATCAACAAATACTTTTATCGTAGCTTTGATTAAACGAATTCCACCATAATAACCGTGCCTGGAAATATCGTTATGCAGACTATGAATATCGTCATAGACTGACTCATCTCGTACTGTTGGACAAATCGTCAGCTTGTCTGACTCGCGCAAGACGACTTCGGCAAAATAGTTCTTTACCGAAAAAGCAATTGTCTTCCCGTTATAGCCATCGGACGGATTACCGATTAAACCCGCCCGCGGATAGGCTCGCCTGCGTATCTCAAGCACTATTTTTCAGCCAGCTTCAGCATCATTGCTTTAACACGCCTTTGTACAGCTTCTCCACACTGCGGATCACTCAGGGCCATCTCGATAAATGCTGTAAAATAAGATTCATAGTTTCCCACATCATATCGTTTCTCCAGCCCTTGCAACGGCACGCCAATGACGCGGCCACCTTCTTCTATTAACACCTGTATTGCATCAGTTAACTGAATCTCGCCACCCAATCCGGCTGGTGTGCGGGCAAGATACTCAAAAATCACCGGCTTACAAATATATCTGGCAGCAACTGCGTAACGACTGGGTGCATGTTCGGGGACAGGTTTTTCAATGATGCCGGAAAGATGAAAAAATTCATCGCCAGGCATTACCGGCGCTGCCGGCGCGGCAATACCATAACGACTTACTTTATCGATAGAGACCTCCTGAAACGCGATGGCGACATCCGCATCAGTGCGCTCGAAACAAGCAATCATCCGCAGACATAATGACGCACTGTTCTGATCAGAA
>CAZNOB010000093.1:12025-15621 GCA_964574535.1 uncultured Granulosicoccaceae bacterium
ATCACCCATCTTTGTATCACCAAGGGCAATAAGAAAACTCTGATCCCCGATTGACTCTCTTGCACAGTACACCGCATCTCCCAAGCCTTTTTGTTGTGCCTGATTGACGCAGATTATATGGGCTGGATCAGATAAAAACTGAAGAGCATCAAGCAAGTCATTCTTGCCCTGATCCAGCAGTTTTTTTTCAAGCTCCGTATCAACAGAGAAATGTTCTTTTATTGTTTCTTTTGATTCACTGGTGATCATCACCAATTTTTGTGCACCTGCCGCCTGCATTTCTTCTACGACATGCTGCAATACCGGTTTTCGACCAAGTGGCAGTAACTCTTTCGGTACACTTTTAGTTAATGGCAACAGACGTGTGCCCAGGCCTGCCACAGGGATGACTGCTGCATTAACTGCCATAATTTTTCCAGTCTCTATACAATATAAACAAAGCGTTTCTATTCTCTGGCATCTGGCAGCACAAGGTTTACGTCTCGAGGACCAGACCCGACCACCTCACATTGCAGTGCCGGACTCTGATCCCAGGCCCAAAGATCTTCAACCTTTACACTCACCAGATCTGCGCTCCATTCCACCTGGACATTGAGTAGCGATGCCAGATTTTTCTGATACTGCCACGAAATACCATCATCAATAAAAATCTGTTGCATAGTCTGACCCGAATCAGAATCAACAAACACCATTAGCTTGATCACTGAGGCATCATGGGGTGCATCAAAATCGACGGCAAGTGGTAACACTGCCCCGGATTTTATAAACAGTGGTAACTGACCCAAAGGCGCAGGCACCGTGATCGTACGTCCGCCACGATGCAGAATACTCTCGGAGATACTTTGCTCTACTGCATGCCATTCATACCACCCTCCCGGTATGCGCGGCAAATAAACAGTATGTTCCTGCACACCGCTATCAACCACCGGCGCTACCAATAACCCGGGCCCAACCATAAACTGGCTGGCCACACAATGACACTCCCGGTCATTGAAGTGATACATCAGCGGTGTGATCACAGGCTCTCCGCAGGTATGGGCACGATACCCCAGATGGTACAACCAGGGCAGAAACTGATATCGCAGCCCCAGGACTTTTTTAATTTCCTTTGCTACCGATTCATGCATCCACGGAAGTGTGGCAGGATTGTCTGCCTGTGGTTTCCACGAATTCATCACCGCACGAGGATGCAGTGCCATCATTTCCACCCAACGGCATAAAAGCTCTGCACCCGGTTTGGGGCCGTCAAATCCACCGATATCGTGACCAACTAACGGAAAACCGGACAGACTCATTGAAAGCCCATTCGCAAGATTCCAGCGCAGCGTATGCCACGACGTTTTATTATCACCGCTCCACGTTTGGGCATAACGTGAGATACCTGCAGGCCCGGCACGAGTGATGGTATAGGGGCGTTCATCAGGCGCGACATCAATGGCGGCTTCGAAACTGGCTCGCGTCATCAATAATGCCTGCACAGGCCTGGCATCCATCGCCGTCAATGAATGACCAAAGCCATAAATTGTAGCTTCTTCATCCCAGATTTCACATTCATTGTTATCGTTCCAGGTAGCGGTAAAACCAGCCCCCAGCACTTGCTCTTTGACACCCTGCTTCCACCATTCAATGGTAGCCGGATTGGTAAAATCCAGACTTGCTCCGGGCCCGCCCCAAAACATTTCTATCGCGGGTTCGCCGCTTGCATTTTTTAAAAAACCGCCAAATTTCGCTACATCATCAAACAAAGGATGTTCGGCTAATAAAACCGATTTAATATTGGCACAGGTATGTAGTCCCGATTGCTTTAAGAACTGAAAGAATTTGTCACGCTCCGGGAATTTTTTGGTATTCCATGTAAAAACATAGCGCCTGCCATCATCGCGGGTGGTATAACCCGAGCCCGAATGTACAGCGCTGATGGGCAGATCACGGCTCTGGCACTCTTCGATAAAGTGTTGAATCACTTCCTGTGCGTTGTCCGCATCTGCATGATGCATCGATGTAAATGCAAAGCCTGATGCCCAACGCGGCTGCAAGTGTGGCTTGCCGATAAGCGCCTGGAAACGCGGCACAATATCAGTGAGTGCCGGACCTTGCACCACATAATAAACCAGCGCATTCTCTGCTACTTCAACGGTACGATAATGGTCGTGATAATTTGAATGCTCCGCCCCCAGATCAAAAGTCACTTCGCTGAACGTATCGTAGAAAATACCGCAATAGCCTTTCTCTGCACTACCAACAATCAACCATGGCACATGTTTATACAGGGGATCAGAGGTTTCTGCGTTATACCCCAGGGCGTCAGTCTGTAAACAACGAAATCGCCGACCACTGCGATCAAGCGATCCCGACTTATCACCCAACCCCAGATGACAGCCATTTTCAACCAGGGTTTGCGCATGATGCATCTGATCACGGCGCGGTAAATATCGGTAGGCCGCCATCGGACGATCCGTCAATATATTCTGCCAGTCAGCCTGCCCTGTGCGTTGATCAATACTTAAAGCTAACGAATCGGACTGCATTGTTAATCTAAAACTATCAGTCTGTACTGATTGCTTATCAGCACTCATAGAAAAATGATCGCCACCAAATCCGTCCGTGGCAAGGCGTGGTCGCCCTTGCCACGGCACATCGCCATCAGGCGCAATCATCCAGGTGACGGGAACCCGAAAACCGTTACGCGGTACAATAGCCACACGGCATAACCAGGGTTCCAGAGCATCAATAACCAGCTTGAAGTCATTGTTTAATTGTGCAGTCGCGGTACCGCCAATCAGCCGCAGCGATGATTCAGCCCTGATGACGCTCATTACCATTGAAACCGGTTATTATGGGAAATTAATTCTACCAGTGAACCACCATGGCGTCTGTCTAAACGATTCCACCACTCCTGGAGTTTCTGAGACCATCTATGATTGCTTGATACCCGGCCCTATAGTCTGGATAGATAAATTCATAACTGCTTTCAAGGAGACGACGATTATCACACCTTTTACTGCCCGCAATGCGGCGGGACTGCTCCGCGGGACCACTTTGAGCCAGCGTCAGCCCCAGCCTTTCGGCAATGAATGATTCAACTTCACTGGTAGTTGCAGGCAGGCTATCCGATGCCAGATAAACATCGAACAGATCCTGATCAGCGGCAACCTGATTCACCAGATGCAACAGCACACCGGCACAATCTTCTACATGGATACGATTACTAAATGCTGTCGACTTAATGCCGCTGCCCTGCCCCGCAGCAACCCGGTTTATCATGCGCAATCGATCTGGCCCGTAGATGCCACTGAAACGCACGCAGGTGCCAAACGCATTAGCCCTAACCAGTTGTTCGCCTTCAAGAACCAATTGCCCGTTAAAGGTTGCAGGCTCAGTGGATGAATTCTCATCTACGGTTTCACCATTGTTCTGGTGATAAACCCCGGTTGATGATACGAAGATAAATCGTTTCAACGATTGCCTGCTACCCTCAAGAGCAGCGAGTGTATTCTCAACACCCGTGATATAAGCCGCACGATAGTCAGCCGCATTAAACGCCGCTGCTGCCAGAATATAAATGACAACATCAAAGTGATTCTCGCTAATACAAG
>CAZNOB010000093.1:15721-18075 GCA_964574535.1 uncultured Granulosicoccaceae bacterium
ACATTAACCCGGATATATTCGATTAATTCTTCGTCGTCAACGCGAAAATGGTTATAGACCACCGTGCCCTGCGGATTGATCAAAATCAACCAGGGCGTTCCCCCCGTTCTGTAGAGCTTCATGGTTTGCGATCGGTGGTCACCATCGTCAGCGTTTCTATCACCCGGGTCATGCCCCATGGTGATTGGTAAGTCATAACGCAACTGGAGTTTTCTTACATCGTCTTGCGTGTTGCTGCCGAACCCTTCAAACACGGTCTGGATCGCTGCGATCGCAACTTTGGGATGATCATGAAATTCAGCTGAGAATTTCTGCAACGTGGGAAATCCACTGGAGTGACATCCCGGACACCAGTTCTGAAAGCATTTTAGAAGCACCCACTTGCCACGCTGCTCCAGAACGGAAAACTCCGCAGCCTCTCCGTTATGATCAATCCAGTAATCCAGCTTGATGTCGGGTGCAAACTGCCCCTGTATCCCGTAGGCGGATTGCGCAATGCCAGCATTGGAATGTAATCCTGCAGCCAGCCCCAAACCCGCACCTGCGACAAGCAATTTTCGTCGCCCGGGATTGATGCCCGGGCCGACAGCACCAGCAACACGCTGGTCTTTAGTTTTTTGATTTCTCATTGTAGATTCCTGTGTCTCCCACAGCTTCGAGCCTTCAAAAGTAAAATAATTCATACAGCACTACCGAATACTCAATCTGTAACAAACTAAAGCGACCTGTTAGAGCTTTTACCCGGACTGACCGGCAAGGACATCCAGCAGAGCGCCACACAGCACTAACAACAACCCCGCCAGTTTAATCCGGCCAGGATGGCTGCTACAGACTCACCCTTCCTGCATTCAGACTACGTCCGCTAAGGAGTATTGCTATAATCAGTGCACTTCCTATTTCCAACCAAATCTTGAGGCAGCCGTGAGCAAGAAGATAAAAGTGTCCAATCCACTGGTCGTATTACACGGCGACGAAATGGCACAGATCGCCTTCGAAGAAATCCTCAAACGATTTGTTAACCAGCCACTGGATATTGAGCTGGTTGAAATCGATTTGACAGCAGAGAACCGCATACTGAGCAATGGGCGCGCCGTGCTTGATGCAATTGACGCGCTGAAGAAATATGGTATCGGGATCAAAAACGCCGGCATGACCGTTAACCGTGATCAGCTTGATGGGCTACTCGCAAAACACCCGTTTATCAACGAAGAAGAACTCGATCGCCTGGCAACCAAATCACCTAATGGTGCTATTCGCAAAGGAATCGGTGGCAACATTACCCGGGAAGATATTAAATTTCGCAACATAAAAGTCATTAAACCCAACTGGATTGACCGGGATATCGTGGTCGACACCATGGATACTGGTGGCATAAAAGACAGCTTTAATAAACTCTCCGCAGCAAGCGGTGTGGCTAAACTGGTATTTGTCGGCAGTAGCGGAGATCCCGTTGAACTTCACCGCCGAACCCTGCAAAAAGGAGATCCCTGGCTTCTGGCTACCAATGATCTGGCAGCGGTGAAATCATGGGCACATCGATTTTTTCAACGTGCTATTGAAGAGAAAAGAGATATCTACCTTGGCTTGAAAGACACCGTTATTCCCGGCTACGACGGCGTCATGCGTGAAGCAATCGAAACCATCTACGAAGAAGACTACCAAAGCGTGGCTGAAGAGCTCGGTCTCAGCTACCACTACGAACTGATTGACGCGCAAGCCGCACGCATTGTTGCCAACCCGCCAGAACGTGCACTGTGGGGCGTTCCGGATAACACCTCTGGCAGAAAACTATATAAACTGGTTAACAGCCTGAAGGAACATGGCATGCCGGTACGTAAATACCATGTTTCAATTTCACGTATGAGCGCAGGGGGCGGTGATCAATACGGCAGCTTCAATGCACCGATGGAAGAAGACGGTATAATCAAGGTGATTATTGATGGCGAAGAAAAACACGCACGTCCCATCAACAAAAACGACCCGGTACTGTTTATGTCGAATGATCGCGCCGCGATTAAAGACTGGGTGAGCCAGGTATTTCGCGACGCATCTCATAATGGCAAGGAAGTCTATTTTGGCTTAAAACGAGAATACATGGAATACGACGAAGTTTTCAGCCTGGTCATAGCAGAAGTGCGCCGAGAACTGGCTCAACAAGACACTCCACCACCTTCATTCATGATAATGCGTCCGTCAAGCCAACTCATAAAAATGATCACAGATCCGCCGCGCAACGCTTTATACCCGGCTCAAAACCTTGACGGAGATATTTTTTCAGATATCTCTGCCGCCCTTGGTGGCAGCCTGGCCACAGCCAGCTCTATCATTGAAAGCAAAGATGGCACTATGCTTTA
>CAZNOB010000093.1:18175-20236 GCA_964574535.1 uncultured Granulosicoccaceae bacterium
GACAACGAAACCATCGTAGATATGATGGGGTTTCTGGATGCAATAGAGAAAAACCTCAATCAAACTGCCACGACCTGACACCGGCTTCAAATGGCACCGGCACCAAAAAATAGTTCACCTGTTGTCCCCCGCGGCCTGCTGCTGGCAGTGCTTGCCATGATGGCAGTCATACAGGTCATCAACACCTGCAGCAGCCAAAACGCCGGACCCGAGCCGGCTCAGCCATCGACGGATCAATCTGCTGCCGATTGATATCCATTCGTCTCCCCATTCAGCGACAAAGAAACGCACCATGAGTATTCAGCTAAATGGCAGACAAGATTTCACACTGGATAATTTCTTCTCAGTGGCGTGGCAGGGCCAATCGATCGAACTGTCATCAGCCACACAGCAACTGATTGATCGCCACCGTGACTCTTTCCTGAAGCTGATAGATTCCGATCAGAATATCACTGTCTACGGGGTGACCAGTGGCTATGGTCAAATGGCCTCACTGCGACTGGACGCAACACAACGTGCGGCGCATGCAAAGCAGCCACCCTATGCCTGTGCAGTCGGCTTTGGTGGTGAACTGCCGGAACGCATTAAGCGAGGAATAGTATTTTGCAGACTCAGCAATTTTATTGAAGGCAATGCAGCGGTCAGCAGCGAACTGGCGGTGAAAGTTGCAAACCTTCTGCATGGTGATTTACCTGCAGTTGCAGCAATTGGCAACGCCAGCGCAGGAGAGATAGTCCCCCTGTCCGCTTTATTCTCCGAACTCTGGGAAAACCACACATTAAAAGAAAAAGAAGCACTGGCACTGATCAATGGCAGCCCGTGCGCCAGTGCTCTAATGGCAGATATCGCGTTATCCGCACAACAACGTATCAGTCTATGTCTCGATATATTTGCGCTGGCCGCTGCTGCAATTGGTTCACCTGCCGAACACTATAGCGACGCACTGGAGTCTCTTTACAATGATCCGGCGCAGACTGATATTTTACGCCAGTTACGAACCCTGATCGGTGACATAAAAAACCCACGCCCTTATCAGGCACCTGTCAGCTGGCGCATTGTACCGCGAATACTGGGACAGCTCCGGACCGCCCTGACACAGATTGAACAATGCAGCGCCATCGCGCTGCAATCTGTCACTGACAATCCAGCTTATATTCCTCCCGACCAAAAGCACCCGCTGGGTCAGGTTTTATCCAATGGCGGATACCATAACGCCAACGCCTGCCCGCTGATGGACCAGATCAGTGGCTGCTATGCTGACCTGGCACTATTGTGTGATCGACAGGTGAGCAAATTGTTTGATCAAAAAGTTTCGCTGCTGCCACATCAACTGAAGGCCGGTGACGGTCACGCCAGCTGCCTGGGTTTTATCGCCGCTGACTACGCTGAACAAGCCAGACATCATGCACAACGCACAGGTTTGATCGGCAGTGAAGGCGGAGGTTACGGACAAAACGATGTGCTGCAGCCTGCTTTTCAGGCATGGCATAAAGCACAGCAAGCTGGCACGTGTCTGGATGCTACACTCGCAATTCTGGCAGTGACCTGCAGCCAGGCGTTCTACGCAACTGACGCGGTACTGTGCCCTCCCGCACTACGGCCACTACTGACTGATATCCGGCATTTTGTCAGCCCGGTATCCGATGACAGAGCGCTTGGTCAATCCGTTGGACAACTAGCAGAAACCTTTACTCAACGCATCTATCAAGACTGCCGGGTAGATACAGGTCACTGAATAGCGCGCATTAAAACCATACTGTGTCGAGTCAGTGGATCGATTGGCCTGCATGGAAAACTCATGCAACTACACCCGCCCGCGCTACATGCAGCACTCTGGCTTCGCCTCCCGTGGACCGATTAACCGAATACCCGCAGCATGCTTCTAGCGTGAATTATTCATAAGGCAACAAGTATTATATGGACCCTTGCTCCCCCTTGCTACAGATCAGCCTGCGGAATTTAGTCATCTCAGGGCGGCATACTTTAGAATGCTGCCTATGACAAAATCATTTAAAAACCCGGACACACTGATGGTCCAGGGCACTACCTCTGATGCAGGGA
>CAZNOB010000094.1:0-11238 GCA_964574535.1 uncultured Granulosicoccaceae bacterium
CGTAGTAGCGCCGTTTGGTGATGGTTCGAAATACTGACAACCCATGAAGCTTTCCTCGAAAAAGTACCTAAGTCTGATCTTACGTCAAAAGTGGCGTTGGAAATAGCATTGGGATTCATTGCACATATCATTAACGTGACTATCTGTCGATCCGCCGAAAACACCTGTTTATTTCTGACTAAAACCGCATTTTTAAATTGTCTCGTAAGCAAGTTTGCATCAGTCTGTTGCGTCCAATAGCAAGTGAAATACTGTGACGTCTGAGTAATGGCCAGAGCTTGAATAGAGTGGTCAGCTGCTTCGCGTCAAGCCGAATTACCAGTGATTTGATTAAATTTTCGCAGTCTATTCCATCGATGTAATGAACCGTTAAACCGATTCGTGATAGCTGATTATTGCCGCCGTGACAGAGTTGCAATCTGTTGAAATGAACCCCCCTTTACAGGCGTGGTCGGGGCTAAGATACACGTCCTCAAAGGCAGAGATCGTAAGTTTAACGTGTTAGATCAGTATCCCATTGACGATGTACTAGAAGCAGAGCGCCCGACTGGCAATTCCGCCCCTGAAACGTGTTTGGATAACGGCGCTTCGGTGGGCGCTACGCAGGTGCTCAATGCAGCCATCGCGTTTGATTCAGAAGCGGAATCTGTCGTTCATCAATGGATGGAGAGTGAGTTTGCTGATTGCCTGGACCGGCATCAGCACTTCACTGATACGGCATTAACCACTCCAACTACGCATGACTGGAATACGCTTTTTGCAGGTGTGCAACTCTCACTGCTTAGTGGTGATAGCGAACAACAGCAAATTGATAAAATGGATGCGTGGCTAAAGGCCTGTGCGCTGCCGCAGGCACTGGCACTCCGATCAGTTATTGCTTTTTTTGGTCACCAACCGAAGCTGGCGATCGATTTATATCATGATTCCTGTGTAACCGATGAGAGCGGCCGTCAAACCAGTTTAGCCGGGCTGCCCGCGATGGTGTATGCCTTATCGCTGGTGCAGCAGGCAACGCAATCATTGTCGACAGATCATGCCAGTGGTTTTAGCAGTACGGATTTTAAACAACTGCAGTTACTGGTGACTCGGCTTAATAAATTCTCACGTGAATATCAAAAAATACACGCTGGCGATGCCTTTATTCCAGTGCTTCGAGTGTTGACTGATTTTGTCAGAGTGATCTGCGGTCAGCGCGAGATGGGAGATACCATTTGGCTGGGCGGGCAGCATATTGATGCCAGTCCCTGGCTTGACTTGTTTCTTGGTCTGGCACGTCACTGGTTGGGGGAAAAGCCGGATGAACAACAAGTTGGCAGATTGGCCGCTCATGTTGAACGTGCGTCCGAAATTGGATTGCACTGGTTTGTCGATGAGGGCTTAACGTTATTGTCTGCACAGGGACTGCAGCGCGATGCCAGTGAATACCAGCCACAGATTAGATCTACTGGCTGGTTGCTTACGGTTTACAAAAAGCAATCGGACTGGTCGGGTGCGCTTGATTCGTTAACGCTAACTGTTAATCGTCACTCCCGAGCGTCTGCTCAAGGTAAGCAAGCGGTAAGTAATCGAAGACTTTCCTGGTGGGTAGATGCTGCCGGTTCGAAGCTGTTGGTTGAACCGCGGGAACAGCGTCAATCAAAAAAAGGTCAGTGGTCGCGTGGCAAGCACTTTCCACTAAAGCTGTTGCTTGACGAGTGTGGCACGCTGGATTTTTTATGTGACCATGATTTAAAAATATGTGCACACCTGCGCAATCAATTGCAGCTTAATCACGCCTTACATTTTGAACGGAGCTTCGGGTTTTCCAGCGCTGAGTCGTTAGACCTTATCATTAATCATCCGCGACTGTATCGGGGTGATATAGATGATGAAGAACATGCAGTACGTTTATCAATACGTGCCCGTCATTCCACTTTGCAAGTGGTTGAAGATAAATCACTTCAGGAAATCAAACTCTCGATGGATCCGTATCCGTCCAGTGAAATTAAATCTGCCAGTGATTTTACCTGCGAATGGGAAGACAATAATGTTCTGGCGATTCATCGCTACACTGAGGGGCAACTTGATGTTGCACGGTCTCTCACCTTTAGTGGCTTAACCGTTCCTGCAGATGCCAGTGAGCCTGTACTTGAGTCACTGCGAGCAATGGCGGCCTTATTGGAGGTACATTCAGAAGTTAACGCGATTGATTCTGATACTGTTGTTGCGAGCCGGCGCCTGGCCTTTCACTTGCGACCTCTCGAGCATGGACTTGATATAGAAGGTCGAATTTATCCCTTAGGAGAATCTGGTCCCTGTGTTATTCCGGGGGTCGGTAAGTCCGGCTTGTATGCGTTGGTTTCGGGCAGACCGTGCAACACTATTCGTGATCTTGAGGCCGAAGCCAATGACGCACGTGAAATTGTTAATCAATTACCGTTGCCGAATGGCGGTGGAGGTTGGCAATGGGCGCTAAAGGATGCAGAACAGGCGCTCGAAGTGCTGGCTGTGCTGCAGGAGCTGGAAGACAAAGTCACGTTGCTCTGGCCAGCCGGTGAGTGTATTGCATTGAGCCGCGAAATCGATAGCGAAAGATTGTCTATCCACTTTCAATCGCAACGTGGCGGTATTGGTGTTGCAGGTGATTTAAAAGTTGAAGGCGGGAGCGATGATAATGCTCTGTTCACCCACGGTGGTGCCGGGGAATTGTGTCCGTTTGAATCGAAAAAAGTAGATCTGAAAAAACTGCTGGCATCACTCGATCGCGCACAGGGCCGGTTTCTGCGTCTCGATGACGGCAAAATATTGCAGCTCAGTCGCAGGTTGCGAATGCAGCTCGATGCAATAAATGCAGTCTCTGAAGATGGCGTTGCGCATCCGCTCGCGATACCAATGCTTGAGGAAGCGTCGCGCGGTATGGTGTTGCGTGATGATGAAAGCTGGGATGAACAGCTTCAAAAGCTTCGCGAAGCTGAGGCACTGGCACCACTACCACCTGCGACACTCAAGGCAGAACTACGCGATTATCAGCTTCATGGCTTCCAGTGGATGGCACGGCTTGCACACTGGGGTGCTGGCGCTTGTCTGGCGGATGATATGGGGCTTGGTAAAACGATGCAGAGCTTGTCATTGATTCTAACGAGATCTGCCGGTGGCCCCACGTTAGTTGCGGCGCCCACATCGGTGTGCGGGAACTGGCTGGCGGAGGCCGAGAAATTTGCACCGTCACTGCGTTTGCGCTGGTTGGGGGATAAAAATCGCGCTCGGCTGCTGCGTGATGCGGGTCCTAATGATTTGTTTGTTTGCAGCTATGGTGTATTACAAAATGAAATTGAGCTGCTGCAGGAGATTCAATGGCACACGATCATTGCTGATGAAGCGCAATCATTTAAAAACGCCGGCACAAGAAGATCGCAGGCAATGATGTCACTGCGTGGTGATTTTCGTGTTATTGCCACCGGTACGCCGATAGAAAATCACCTCGGTGAGCTATGGAATTTATTTCGTTTTATCAATCCCGGCTTACTGGGGTCAGGCCAGACTTTTAAAGAACGCTATGCAGTGCCCATTGAGCAGCATGAAGATGATATGGCGCGTCATCGATTAAAAACATTGATCCGTCCATTTATTCTGCGTCGTCTAAAGCGTGATGTGCTTACCGAATTGCCGGAGCGCACTGAAATCACGCACATGATCGAATTTAATGAAGCGGAAAGTAATTTCTATGATGGGCTCCGCAAGCAGGCCCTGCAACGAATTAGCGAATTGTCCGGACTCGATTCAGAGCAACGTTTTAGAGTACTGGCCGAAATCACCACTTTGAGGCAGGCGAGCTGCCACCCGGAGCTGGTCACTGATACACCACCCTGTGGCAGTGCCAAGTTGCGTGCTTTTGCACAGATAGTAGATGAGTTGAGGCACAACGGGCACCGCTGTCTGGTGTTTAGCCAGTTTGTCGGTCATCTTACTCTGATCAGAAAGCATCTCGATGCTAATCGTATCAGTTACCAGTACCTCGATGGTTCCACCAGCGTTAAAAAGCGCAAGCAGGCGGTGGATGATTTCCAGGCTGGCGAGGGTGAGTTATTCCTGATTAGTTTAAAAGCTGGTGGGTCAGGATTAAATCTTACAGCGGCAGATTATGTCATCCATATGGATCCATGGTGGAATCCGGCGGTGGAAGACCAGGCCTCTGATAGGGCGTATCGAATGGGGCAAAAGCGACCGGTGACTATCTATCGGATGGTGGTAAAAAATACCATCGAAGAGAAAATCGTCAAACTGCATGCGCAAAAGCGCGATCTTGCCAGCGCCTTGCTTGAAGGTACAGATGGCGGGTCAAAACTATCGGTAGAAGAATTGGTTGAGCTGATCGATGATGAAGCCTCTGACAGTGAATAGCGACAGCCTATTGATTGACAAAACAGCTCACAAGTTTGTACGGCAGAAATTTGCCTAGTGAGTCAATACCTATAGCGGCTTTACGTTCATGAGAATCGTATAGTTAAACCTGCGGCAATAGTGATTGTAAAAGCGTACTGTGAGGGATGGCAGCAGATCCTGCTGCCATCACACCGGGACACGCACCTTAAGTTTTTGTGATGTGCCTTGTTTGACTATATGGCCTTTTCAGTCAGTTGTTGTGCAATGTAGTCAGCCTGTCGAATGGCAAGTGTAACAATGGTTAGCGTCGGGTTTTCTGCTGCCCCCGTAGTGAACTGGCTGCCATCTGATATAAATAGATTATCAATATCGTGGGTTTGTCCAAAGCTGTTCACCACCCCGTCGGTTGCTTTGGCGCTCATGCGATTAGTACCCAGATTGTGCGTCGATGGATAGGGTGGGGTGGGGTAGGTTTGAGTCGCACCAACTGCATCGTATACGGCCATGCCCTGTTGATAGGCATGATTACGCATGGCGATATCATTCGGATGATCATCGAAATGAACGTTAGCCACGGGCATGCCGTGTTGGTCTTTTTCATCTGAAAGCGTCACTGCGTTGGTCTCCTGAGGCATGTCCTCACCAACCAGCCACATTCCGGCCATATTGGCGTACATGTCCATCGCAGCTGTAAACTCGCGTCCCCAGGCCCCCGGGTTCAGGAATGCCGCCATAAACGGAACACCCAGCGCGAGTGTTTCCATCTCATATCCGCCGGCAAATCCTCGACTGGTATCATGGATGGATTCGTCCTGAATGATCCCTGCCATGGTCGTGCCGCGTGCCATGTGTACCGGTTTATCAAAAACGGCGTATACGGAACCGGTCATATGACGCATATAATTTTTACCGACCTGACCGGAAGAGTTGGCCAGACCATCCGGAAACATACTGGATGACGAGTTGAGCAGCAGGCGAGGGCTCTCGATTGAATTGCCGGCAACACATACGGCGCGCGCTTTTTGTAACTGTTGATTGCCATCCTTATCTACGTAAAGCACCCCCGATACTTTGCCGTTTTCGTCGTGTTCAATTTTTTGAACATGGGCGTGTTCGCGAACCTCAAGCTTTCCAGTGGCCTCTCCCATCGGAATCTCGGTATAGGCGGTCGACCATTTGGCGCCCATTTTGCAGCCCTGGAAGCAGAAGCCGATTTGTTGGCATGAAGCGCGGTCTGCGCGGGGTTGTGAGTTAATGGCCATGTTGCCGGTGTGACACTTGGTGTATCCAAGTTTGTCTGCGCCGGCCTTCATGACCTTAAAGTTGTTATTTCCGGGTAAGCCAGGAATACCGTGGGTACGCGTGACTCCCATTTTGTCTTCTGCTTTGTCGTAGTAGGGTTCCAGATCCTGTAAGGTGAGTGGCCAGTCCAGTAGATTGGCGCCGTCGATTTCTCCGTAAGTGGTCTTTGTTCGAAATTCATGATCCTGAATGCGGAGCGAGGCACCGGCCCAGTGGGTGGTGGATCCGCCTACGGCTTTTACAATCCATGCGGGCAGGTTGGCAAAGTCGTTGGCAACTCGCCATGAACCCGATGTCGTACGCATGTCTGTCCATGCCAATTGTGAAAAACTAGCCCATTCATCATTAATATAGTCAGCAGGTAAGTGACGTCCACCTGCTTCAAGTGCCACAACGTCGATACCTTTTTGGGCCAGTTCATTGGCCAGAGTTCCGCCTCCGGCGCCGGTGCCGATAATGACAATTACGCTGTCGTCGTCAAGTTTGTATGGTGCAGTCATTGTTTGCTCTCCAGATTAAGTGTGGGTTTTGGTACCAATGGCTCAAAGCCAGTTGATATCGTCAAAACCCCGGTTGATATAACCGCCTTTATCGAAAGAGGCGCCCTCATAACCCAGCTTGTTCCAAACTTCCTGCTGGTTGTACAGACCGACTACAAGTCCACCGCGGATGGTTTGGAAAAAATCATTATTTTGCATGCTTTTCAGTATTTTTAGTCTGTCAGCCTCCCAGCCGATACTGGTGTAGGTATCGTGCCCCTGTTGATTGGCCAGTTTGTTTAACACTGTAGTGCCAACATTGATCATTCTTTCGTACTCAGGGTCGTCAGCTGATTTCGCATCATGCGATTTTACGGCAGCGGCGTAGAGTTCATCGCCGAAGCGATCATGCGGGTAAATATCACGTGCCATCTGAACGAGAGTGGCCATCGTATCCGGAGTCAATGCTTTAACTTCCATTGCCCAGGCGGCGTTGCTTGATGCAAGAAAGCCACTACCTACAACCAGGCTGGCGCTAACGGCAACACTTTTTTTTAGTAAGTCTCGTCGGGATATCCTGGGTGATGGTATGCGTATCACGTGTGGTGTCATGTTGTTTCCTCCGGGTTGTTGATGCTCTTTTCTTACTTGAATCTGCCATGCCGCTGCAAGACTTCAATTTCGTACCCGTCTGGATCCTGTATAAAAAAGAAACGGGCGAGCAAAGTTCCATCGCGATTAAAATCTACAATATCGCGAGGTTTTAAATTTTGGTTCTTGAATCTTTTGTGCTCTGCATCGAGGTCATCGACGCTAACGGCCAGATGTCCATAGCCGTTGCCGAGGTCATAGGGTTCTGTCTGATCCTTATTGACCGTTAGCTCGAGTTCAAAGTTGCTTTCATTGTTGCTGAGGTAGATCAATGTGAAGGTGTCAAAGTCGAGACGGTCTGCTACAGACAAACCAAAAGCTGTTTTATAAAACTCACAGGATGCTTTTTCATCTACTACGCGTATCATACTGTGTATTGTTTTGGCCATATGTATTCTTTCCTATACTATGCTGTAGTTTAAGAGGGATATGTCCCGGCAGGTGTTATGTGAATACTACCTGTCCCGATCACTTGATAAAGAATAATGGATTCGAAGGTAATTGACTACTGTAAGGCTGGGCGGTCCACAGCCATAATCGCCAGCACATCAGCAAGACCGCATAGTTTACAGTGCAATGGTAGAGTTAAAACGAGCCTCCCATGTTAATGGTGCTGCCACACATAGTCACTGTTGTTTAAGCAGCAGTTTTTGTCTATACACAGTTAGTTGAAACTTGCTTGAGTCAACCGAGTGATTAACTCACGCGTGGCCAGGCGACCGGCTTATGCACTATTCCCGCTGACTGACGAATCCTATTGAATAAAGCTGTACGCAAAGGCCCATGGCTATAGCGCTGCAGCGCGGTGTGTTTCGGAGTCGTCTGTTGTCCGCCAGGCGTCAGTTAATGGTGCTTGCCTGGTATTACTTTGCTGCACATAGATCATACAAGTGCAGCGGAGCTGGGAGGTGAAGTTGGTTGCATCCCCGTGGAGGTTTAAGACTTCCGAGTGAAGTTTGGAGATGAAGCGGGGCGTTGACAGGTTTTCAGATCTGGCGATTTTATCAATGATATCCCAGAATACAGTCTCAAGCCTGATGCTGGTGCTCTGACCGTTAAGACGGAGCGAGCGAGTCTGCGAGCGATAATTTTCCCGCGGCTGGCCCGCAAAAAGCTGACACATGGTAGATCCTCCGGTTCTGCGTTTCCGGATCCAGAATAGCATGTTATTGAAGTGTTTTTAAAATGTTATACGTTCGGGTTCCGTGATTTCTCGGGTCGGCACGCTGACGGTGCCGACACGCCATTTTTATATGAAGTCTTCGTTGTAAAAAATACGCAACTGCCAGCCATTACCTGTGTGATATTGCGCGCAGAATCGATCAGGCGAATTCATTTATTGTGGGTATCGGGTAGGCATGGAGCTGGCTGTCTGACACAAAAGCACCGAGTAGTAGTCTGTTGGTTGTCCTATCAATTCGAGTTATTGCATCGTCTGCCCAGATATACTCGGATTGTAATGCGTGATGAAGAGTCTTCCGATGTACGGAAAAGTTCATTGCGGATTCACGGGCGAGACGGATACCGACATCGCCGCGTAAAGCATTGAGGTCGATGTACTGATTTCCCCAAACAACCGTGCCTGGTTTAAAGTGATTAACTTCGATCGGACTGTCTGTTAAATTGGTTAGCACGATTGTGTTGCGTCTTTCAGAGGAAGACGAAAAGATTTCAATCTTTAATTCTGAAACACCCAGACTGGCGCCAGCAGCAGGCTGGCCCGCACTGGAGTGATCAGCGACGCTTGCCAACAGGGTCTTGGCCGGTATCGCTGCTGTGGCAAGCGCAGCACCCGTCAATTTAAGTGTGTTTCGTTTGTTGTGGTCAATCATGGTGATTATTCACTCCGTGGTTTCAGAGATGATATGTAGATCCTTTGTTTTGATTACAATTAATTTTGTAGTTCTGTCACCTTTTTTAACTTTGCTGTTTTGTCTTTGACTGAATGTTGGATTTATGCAGTATTTTTTGAAGTGCGGCGACTTGCCATTCATACTCTACTTTATAGGCATTGGGGTCAGTGACTGTGTGACTGGCATAAGAGTAGATCATCGCGTAAGCCGCGTATTCGGCCCCGTTAATCACATCTCCGGCCAGTGCTTTCGTTAGTGCAAATGTCGCTGATACTGCGGCGTTGCCTGCACCATCGATTCCATTGGTGCCGGCATGCGATTGTGCAATTTCTTTCGCCTGTTGTATGTGCTTCTGGTGTGTGTCTGATGAGACTTTATCGTTGATGAATTGCCGGGTGCACTCAGTAGTACTTATTAATCGTTCATCAATAAGTAGATGTGCAATTCGATCGATACAAGCCAGGCCAAACTCGAGTTGCTCTTTTTCATAGCAATCGCTTTTAAAGTCGGTGTCGTGTACCAGTGTTCTGAGGCGTCGGTTCATAGTGCTGTGCTTCGGATGATAAATGCATTTCAAATTTGCCGCTTGTGATATTTATCGTACTTGATAAGGCACCTGAATTTCTACAAACTTCCATATTTACTGAGGAAAACTGATATGGGCTGCACCATCCATCATGTGAATTTACCCGCCAGTAACGTTAGAGCCTCCGCACGGTTCTATGGCGATATCGTCGGCATGTCTGAGGGCGCCTGGGTATTCCCCCCGGCAGATCAGGTGGGCCATATCAGTGCGGATCCTGAACGAATGACGCTTTTCCCACTGGCAAATGCCAGTCAGGGTGAGAATTCCGGCTTGCACCTGATTGCCCCGGAGCCGGAGTTTGCTCGCAAAAATGGCCTTGATCATAATCCCTCGATTGGGGGGCATGTGGCATTTCAGGTGGATAACCTTGATGCTGTCATCAACAGACTGAAGGCGGCCGGTATTCCTTTCTCGCTAACCGGTACGTTTGCCATACCCGGTATGAGGCATCTTTATGTGTATGATCCCAGTATGAATCTAATAGAAATTAATGAAATGGCGAAGCCTTGACTGTAGCATTTCGTCGTCCGGCAACCAGTGCGATAAAACCGAAGGAATTTTATGAGTGAAATAAAAACTGCCGTTATCACCGGTGCAGCTCGCGGGATTGGACTGGCTGCTGCAGAGCGATTTATCGACGAGGGCTATCGGGTAGCGATGCTGGATAATAATCATTCCGGTCTGGCCAGCACAGTGCAATCGCTGCAGTCGAAACCAACAATCAATGATCAGATCATTGAGGTGCCTTGTGACGTATCGAGTGCAGAACAAGTTGCCCGGGCCGTCGATCAGATTGTGGACGCATCCGATCGGATTGATGTGTTAGTAAATAACGCTGGTATTGCGGACTTTATGCCAGTGCTGGACACCAGCTTCGAGGTCTGGCAACAGATTCTGGCCACTAATCTTAATGGTCCTTTCCTGTGTTCTCAGGCGTGTATCCCCCATATGTTAAAGCACGGGGCGGGCGCGATAGTAAATCTAACATCTATCTCCGGGCTCCGAGCCAGTACGCTTAGAACGGCCTATGGAACTTCTAAAGCGGCGCTGGCGCACCTGACCAAGCAATTGTCGGCAGAGCTTGGACATCTGGGTATTCGAGTCAATTCAGTGGCCCCGGGACCGATTGATACCGCGATGGCGAAAAAGGTCCATACACCGGAGATCAGGGCCGACTACCATGCTCAGTTACCGCTGAATCGTTATGGCCTGGAAGAAGAGGTTGCCAATGTGATCTATTTTTTATGTAGCGATGAAAGCAGCTTTGTCACCGGGCAGGAGATTTGTGTGGACGGCGGTTTTGAAACCACGGGTATCGGCTTAAGCACACTGCGTGGAAGTTAGCTCGTTCATCTATCACCAATGATGCCCAGGGTGAGTTTCTTTTTTTTGTGTGATTTAAATTATGATTAAGCTTTTCTATGCACCGGATAATGCCTCTCTGATCATTAGAATAATATTGCACGAGCTCGACATCAGTTATCAGTCTGTGCTGGTTGATCGAAGCAAAAAAGAACAGGCAAGCGAGGCGTATGTTTCGCTGCATCCGAAAGGTCTTATCCCGGTGTGTATTATTGATGGTGCTGCGGTGTTTGAAACGGCAGCGATTGCACTGACACTTGCCGAAAGTGCTAGCCGTCTTGGTGCGAGGAGCTCTATAAAGCTTGCTCCGGATATATCCGATGCCTGTCGCTCTCAGTTTTTAAAGTGGTTGTTCTTTGTCAGCAATACATTGCACCCGGATTTGCGCCAGATGTTTTATTCGGATAAATATGCAGGCGCGGATAAGCAGCGTCAGGAATCATTTCTAATACTTGTGCGTGAAAGGCTTTGTGATACCCTCGGGATCATTGATCACCAGTATGGTGATAGTGGTGAAGATTTTTTGCTGGGTAAAACCCCTTCGATCATCGATATCTATCTCGCGCTGTGTATGCGCTGGGTGCAAATCTATCCGGTGTCAGAGCGAGGTAAAATCACTAGTGCCGACTATCCTTCTATTAGC
>CAZNOB010000094.1:11338-20197 GCA_964574535.1 uncultured Granulosicoccaceae bacterium
CGGGCCAGTTTTCTTTTAATGCCTGTGTCATTAGGTCCGCCTGTGTCGCTGGCGACATTCCTCCCACTGGTGGGTCGGTATCCAGGTTGGTGGGAAATGCGTAACCTTCTGCGCTCGCTGCAATCACCTTTGTGTGGCGGGCAGAGTCTGTATTAAGTAGTACCGGATACAACGCCTTTACCATTGCTGTTCGATCTACTGCCTCCATGGCCCGACCGAATGCTGACGATACTTGCAGCAGATTGGCCATGCGATATTGATCCCGGGTAGTGTTCGATCCTGCACCATGCATAACTGCAGGATTAAAAAATGCGGCATCGCCTTTTTTTAGTGGCAGTTGCGTATGGTGTTGCTTAAAGTATTTTTGATACTCGCTTTGATTAAAGTGTATATAGCCGTGTACAAAAAGCTGGCTGTAGGGCAAGTACCGGGTAGGGCCGGTCTCCAGCGGCATGTCACAGTGTGCTACCGCTCCCTGAAGGGTAAGTGCGGGTGACAGCGAGTGAACATGAGTGGGAAACTTCTGCATTCGTTCAAGTGGCATAAAGCCCAGATGGTAATCACGATGAGGCACCTGTGCGGCCCCGCCCGGGTTTACCCGGTTGATCTGTGCTGTTAGCTGATACCCGTCACCGAGCCAGGCTTCGCAAACCAGTGCAATGGACTCATTGGCGTAGTAGCTGGCAAAATTTTCAGGATCGCGTAAGCAATGTTTTTGTACGGCATTCCAGACACGATCATTAGCACCGGGCTTTGCAAAGTGGTCGCCACCGGATGAGTGCGATTTTTCTTCTTCGATGATCTGTGAAAATAAGTCGGTGGCACGATCGATAGATGCTGTGCTGGCGAATGCGGATTTTATGGCGATCACACCGGGGCCGCTCGACAGGGCGCGACACCACTCATTCTTCAGCGTGTCCCGGTCTGCAGGACTGGTACATAACTCTTCTACTTGTTTGCCGTCGTAGCACAATAGATTCTGTTCGGTAGATTGTGCCAGGGGCCATTCAGACAGATCAGTTTTTATTTGAACCTTATTGAGAAAGTCTCGAAACAGTGCATCAGTCACAGCGGCTTCAGAAGATTGAATCGGGGTCATTTTAATAGGCCAGTGTGGTTTGCAAAAATGCTACAGTAATGTGTGTGCCTGCTGCAAGGTTGGTGGCTAACTGTTCGTGATCAGGCAGCAGCGACAAAGATTTCATTCGCCGCTTATCGTAGAATAACTGAAGTGTCGAAAGTGTTTGCCCTTTTATCCAATCTCCTTGGAGAGTCGATGTCGGATAAAGATGTTTCCTGTTTTGTTTGGAGTGTTTTATGGTGAAAGAGAATCTGACAGTTTACTCCAGCTCAGAGGTCGCTGAACTTTTGCAGCACAGGCTGCCTGCCTGGGGCTGTGTAGATGGTTGTATTCAGCGCAGTTATCACACCGCAGGCTGGAAAGGGACATTGATGGTCGTGAATACTATCGGGCACCTGGCAGAGGTTGCCTGGCATCATCCTGAGCTGAGTGTTTCCTATAATCGAGTAACGGTTAGTCTGGTGACGCACTCAGAAAATGGCATTACTGATCTTGATTTTGAGTTGGCAGAGAAAATTGATCAGGTCGTATTGTGGCAACCTGCAAATGAAGAGGGGAAGTTGAGCGGTACGCCAGACAGTGACCGGCATCGGTATCTGGTTTACAAAAACTGATGACCTGAATGTATGACCTTAGTTTTACAGATCACCAAAACTCTCACACACATAGTCGGGTAGATCTTTCTTGTCTGGTATCGGGACCGATTTGCCATTCTTATCGACGGCAACAAATGTAAATGTTGCTTTAGTGACTTGTTCGCGTGACCCGATGCGATCGCGACGTACCCACGCTTCTACCAGGATATCCATTGATGAGGTGCCCACTCTGGTTATAGTCGTGTACACGCCCAGTATGTCGCCAACATGAACCGGGCGAATAAAGTTCATGGCATCAATAGAGGCAGTCACCACCCGGCTTTGAGCGCGCTGTCCGGCGCTGATACCGGCAGCTATATCCATTTGTGAAAGTACCCAGCCTCCAAATACATCCCCTGACGGGTTGGTATCCGCAGGCATTGCCATGGTGCGAGTGGTCGGTGATGTCGTCGGGGCGGTATCCTTGCTCAAGTCAGCAGTCCTTTCAGGCAAACTGCATTCGTCTGATGTCCCGAAAAGAAACCAGTTTCCGGGTATTCTCGTCCCACAGCGCCAGATGTACGCACTTCAGGCTTTCGAGGAATTTTAATTTTCCAATCTCGCGCAATTCCGGATATTCTTTAATGACTTTGGGTAATTTGTAAAATGGAATGCGGCTGGATAGATGGTGAACATGATGAATGCCAATATAGCCAGTCATCCACATGATCGGTTTTGGTAAATCGTAAAATGAACTGCCATGCAGTGCACTGTGTTCGTGGGTCCACTCTGGACGGGTACTCCAGTAAGTGTCTTCATACTGGTGTTGCACATAAAAAAGCCACACACCAATAGAAGCGCCCAGCACAATGATAGGAAGTTGAATAAGCAGGAAAGCAGCAAGCCCTGTAAATTTTATCACCAGTAGTGATATCAACAGAATACCGGCATTGGTGGCCAGTGTGCTAACCCAGCCCGCGAGTCCTTCCTTCATGGCGCCTACCGGCAGGCGATGGCGCAGTAGAAACATATAAGCCGGCCCAAGCCCGAACATAACAAAAGGGTTGCGATATAAACGGTAAATCAGTTTGCCGGTTTTGCTTTTGGCTTTGTATTCCTTAACAGTCAGGGTATCGATATCACCCATGCCGCGTCGATCAAGATCCCCCGAGGTTGCATGATGACCAGCGTGCAGTCGTCGCCAATAGTCGTATGGCGTGAAGGTAAAAATCCCCAGAAACCGACCCACCCAGTCGTTGGCAGTTTTTGAACTAAACATGGATCCGTGGCCGCAATCGTGTTGCAAAATGAAAAGCCTGACCATTAATCCGCCAGCCGGTAGCAGCAATAAAATAAACGCAATTGCACTTAGCAGGCTGCCTACTTGCAACAGCTGCCAAAGAGCTATCCAGACTGCGACTAAAGGTACAACGGTAAGCAGGACCTCGATAACTGCTCGTTGGTTGTCTGCGCTTTTGAAAGGGGCAAGCTGCGTGGACCACTTGATTGTGTTAATAGTCAATTTCGTGCCTGTTTGTCTTTATTTTTGATTGCGTGGGATTGCAAGAATGGAATAAACAACATTTGATCCAATTATGTGCGGGTACTGCATGTTCGAGTCAAGGGTTGTTGCGCATTCGCGGGGTAGGTCGAATTGCTGTGGTCAAAATCCTGACGGGATGAATTATCTCATGTGAGAGTGTCTCCAGGGAAGCTGTATGTCGCTGAGAGGGTTATCAGGGCGATGGCAGCATAGGGCTGATCAGCGTTAAGTCGTTGACCAGTGGTGATAAACTGCCACAAACGCGCAATGTTACTGTTTTGTGCAAGATCAGTATCTAACCGATAAATCCTGCAGCCAAACGGGCATTACATCCAGAAGCCAAATGTCAATTGCTTTATTCCATTGAAGCAGAATAGCTATTCCAACCAGCAGCAGGGCTGCGCCCATGATTGGTTTTGCCCAGGGCATCCATTTCATCATGCGCTGCCTTCGCTTGTTGAGCAATTCGCGTGAGCCATATGACAGCAAAAGCAGGATTGTTGACACGCCAAGACCAAAGCTAACCATGGTGACTGCGGCTTCCAGTAAGCCTTCACCGCTTGCAGCAAGGCCGATTGCACCACCGAGTGTGGGTCCGACGCATGGAGACCAAACCGCTCCAAGCAACAAACCAATATAGAATTGACCCATCCCTCCCTGGTTTTGGACCGCATCC
Organism: uncultured Granulosicoccaceae bacterium; assembly: GCA_964574535.1. GTDB lineage: Bacteria > Pseudomonadota > Gammaproteobacteria > Granulosicoccales > Granulosicoccaceae. The sequence continues at coordinate 15,214 of CAZNOB010000094.1, forward strand.
ATGCGATTGTTAGCACCTGAAGCGAGAGGAGCGGCGATTCCGGCCAGTTTTTCCTGGGCGCGTGGAATCAAGAGGACTATACCGAACAGGATCATCAGAACTGCGGCTGTTTTATTAATGGTTTGTTCGTCCAGTCCGATCAAATGACCGAAGGCGGTCACCAGCACACCGACCACCGTAAATGATACGGTGAGTCCGGCAGCCATAAACAGAGGCCCGTGGCGACTGCTTTGAAAAGCACCGGCAATAATGACCGGGAGGAGTGGCAATACACACGGATTAATTAGCGTGAGAACGCCGGCCAGCCATGCCCAGAATAGTGTCATTTGTTTCGTGTCTAAAGTGAATACCGGTTTATAGACTTTTTAGAGTGTTAAAGTTCCTTTATTTTTATTTTGTTATAATTTTTTCGGCCTCGACCACATAACGCAAAGGGCCGCCGGGTAGCAGGGCGTCCAGCGGATAACAGGTAATAAGCGCTAAGCGGGAGGCATCTTTGACATTAGGCAATGTGTCGAACCGGGAGTCAGCGATATTTTTATGCGTCACCTGATAGGTATGCCACTGGCCAGCAGAGTCTTGAATGTCAATTTTTTGCCCGACCTGGATTTGATCCAGATTTTTAAAGTGTGTATCGCGGTGAGCACCAATCATGACCAGGCCGTTGTCACCTATCGGGCTTGATCCTTCGTTAAGACCGGGCCCGAAGGCGAGTGAAGTTCCGCTGGCGCCGTTCAGCACCCAGGTGTCCAGTGCCAGCGTGTTAATTCGCAAACGTGCCACCGGATGAGTATCCGCCCACGGCCATGGTTTAATTTTCTGGTGGCTCTGACTGGCTGGTGAATCGATGGATTGTTGCCATGCGTTCCCAATCAGCTGTTGCGCGAGCGTTGCTTTGGCGAGCAGGTAGGCTGCATCGGCTGCGGGTATTGCTGCGGCAGTGAGAAGTGCGCTGGTGATTAGCATTCTGCATCGTTGGTTCACGGGTTTCTTACCTGCTGCAGTGTTGCCAGGCTGAATAGCACAGCCGATATTGAAAATAGCATGGCCAGCAGTGCCTTGAAGCCAATGCCCAGACTGCCTTGTGGTAGTGACATGGTATTGCCGAACGGTATGGCAGATGGCACCTCAGCACTGTTCAGACCAGTCGCCAGCGGATCACGAGATACTTCCAGTTCCACGGCCACCAGGCTGGTGTATTGACTGACCAGGCCATAGTCCAGTGCGGTCTGAGTGATTTTTTCAGTGATTTCTTCGGGGTTGCTGCCAAATAAAAGGCTGTCTTCAAGTGATTCAATTTTTCGCTTTGCCCAGCGTTTGTGTAGTTCGCTGCGATTGCCTGTGGCCGTGGGCTGATCGATTTCGAGTCGTCGTTGCCAGGGTTGTCCTCCCTGTGAACCGCTAATAACCAACTCACCTTCGTTGATGGTGTCGCTCCAGCGTGCGTCGGCTAGTACCGGCTCGCCGGCATAGAGGTCCGGCACGGTGTCTGGATAAATTTCAGGCTTGGTGATGCCGGACCAGTTCAAGGTGATATTAGTTAACACAGGTCGTTCGAGTTTGTTGAACAACTGCAACATCTTTGTGCTTACTTCGTTACTGCGTGCGATCGATGTATAGCTACCGCGACCAAGTTCTGCTGCTTTTCTCATGAACCAGGTGTTGGGCGCTGATCCTATTCCCACTGTAAACAGCCGGCTGTTGTTTATGGTTTTTTGTATCCGTTTGAAGATTTCGTTTTCATTGCCAACGCTACCGTCAGTGATGAAAATAATTTGCCTTAATCTGTCGGTGGAGTTGTGTTGACTTGCCAGCGCTGCATCCATTGCGGTCATGATTTCAGTACCGCCATCTGCAGCTAGGGATGACACCCACTGGATTGCCCGGCTGCGGTTGGCGCGGTTGGCGGATACAGCGCTGGTGAACAATGCCTGTGTGTTATCGTCAAATTCAAACACGTTAAAAGTATCTGTTTCAGACAGGCGGTCAATACCCAGTTGTAGCGCTTTACGGGCTTGAATGATCGAATTTCCCTGCATGGAACCGGACGTATCGATCACGAATATCACTTCTCGGGCAGCGTGATCTGGATCAAAAAGATCTTGTGGTGGTAGCAACATGATTGATGCAAAGGAATCCTTATCGTGATCAGTGTTTCTATTTTCACGAAACACTGCAGCATGTGGGCTTTGACCAATGGCCGGGTGCCAAACGAGCTCAAAATCCCTGTCCATGGCTATACGATCCGCTTTTAGTAATATTTGCCAAATGTTATCGGTTTGCTGCGTGGTGATCTCGTGTGATCCGCTGACCACTGATTCAAGCGGCAGGCCGGAATCGATGGTGACCTCGATGCTGGTGGCAGGAGCATCGTATGACTCAACCATTGGAGGTGTGATTTGATCAGCGTCTTCAATACTTGCCCAACCGTTGTTGCCCGTCTGATAGGTTTTCTCTTCAGATGCGTCCATATTGGTAACAAGCCGCTGTCCTGGAATATAGCGCGGCGTGATTGTGAGTGGAAAGCTGAGACTGAACGAGCCATCCTGGTATCGCACCTGAGATTGAAATTCAATTGAAATTTCAATCTGTTCGCCGGGTGGAATATTGGCTACGCGTGATGTAAACAAGTTGCTGCGCTGTTGTTCCAGAAGGCTGGCTTTCCTGCCACTGATCTTGGCCGCTTCATAGGTTCTGATGGCTTGTTCACGAGTTTGGATCACTCCCTGGATAACCCGGTCACCAATCATCATTTTCAGCTTATCGACGCTTGAAGTATCGGGCAGGGGGAAAACATAGACGGCTTCAAGCCAGTGTGGACTCTCGTTTTTAAATGATTGTTTTAACCGGGTTCGCGTGAGTAATCCTGTGACTGTGATATCGACTGCGGTATCCACAATGGGCGCTGCTTCAAAGTGGCCTTCACCAAGGTGCGGGGCTTTAAGCAGTAAAGTGCCGCTCTGTACTTCGTTGATTGATGTTACGTTGGCCCGTGCGGCTTGGTGGGCTAACATGCAAAAGATCATCAGGCAGAGCGTGATGGCTGAAGCCAGGTGGTTTTTCATCGCGTTCACTCCAGTATTTCGATACCGGTATTAAAACGCCGGAAAATGGCAGGCCGATGTCCGCGATATGATCAATGAAGCCCAAAAATGATGAAATCTGGCTATCCTCAACAGGGACGTCGGACCGTTTGCTTTCCAATTTCCGGAGCCACAAGGTATGGTGTCAGTCATAAGCGCATATTCGCCAATACAAAAAGAATAATATGTTGACCGAACCTACCCCTGTTTCTCCAATAATCCGAAGCGTGGCTCTGGTGCTGACTTTGGCTTTCAGCGCGCCATCGCTGGCACAATCCGGTAATTCCTCAGTCACAGACACGCAATTGTCTGAAGGCGAATCAAGCGGCACTGCAACCAAGGTGGAAAAGCCTCAGTGGGAATTTGGCCTGGCAGGCGCCGGGGTAAGGGTGCCTGCGTACCCCGCGTCATCGGTGGAGAATCAGCGTGGTTTTCTTGTACCCTGGTTTATCTATCGCGGTGATAAAGTGCGGTTTCAGGATGGTGGGCTAAAAGTAATAGCGTTGCAGAATCAGCGTGTCACCATTGATGTATCGATCAGTGGCTCGCTTAATGCCGACAGTGACAACACACCACTACGTGAAGGCATGCCTGATCTGGATTACCTGCTTGAGCTTGGGCCAAAGGTAGACGTGCGTTTGTGGGAGCAGGACCACTCCGATGACCAACGCAGCAAACTGAATTGGTCGACGGCTTTGCGCCTTGCGGTCTCAACTGATTTTTCATCCTTGTCTTCACGCGGTCCGGTGCTGGGTTCCCGCCTGACCTATCGCCGGCAGGGCATGAATGGTGGTGCGACTTCATTCTCCGCATCACTTGAGGGGCTGTGGACAGGGGAAAAATTCATGGACTATTTTTACGCTGTCGATCAGCAGTTTGTGACACCGGATAGACCTGCCTTTGATGCTGAGGCCGGGTATTTGGGATCTTCGCTTTCGTTTGGTTTGGGACACCGATTTAACGAAAATGTACGAGGTTTTATCGGACTGAGTTTCGCGTTTCATCAAGGTGCAAAGAATACCGATAGTCCGTTATTTGAAAACGAAACTAATACAGGTATCTTTGGTGGAATAAGCTGGCGTTTAAAGCAAAGCAAAAAAACCATCAAGGTATTTGAATCGGACTAATCAGACTATCTAACATGACGCAAATATGATTACCTGAGGCGTCATTGTGGTTGCCACAGTACAGTCTGTGAGTGTAAAAGGTAGTGGATCTTTCCAGATAAAGAGAACGCCATGCCTTTAGTTTACGGAGACATTCTATCAGGTAACTGCTACAAGATAGCTCTGCTTTTCTCCCACCTGGGAATAGTGCACGAATGGCAGGAGACCCTGGTGACTCGTGGTGATACCAGGACCCCTGAATTCCTGGCGCTAAATCCCGCCGGGCAGATCCCTGTGGTGGTGATGGATAATGGCGAACTTCTGACACAGTCAAACGCTATTTTATTTCATTATGCATCGGGTACCTCTCTACTGCCGGTGGAAAAACTTCAAGTGGTGCGGGTATTGGAATGGCAGTTTTTCGAACAGTATAGTCACGAACCCACTATCGCCGTGCGTCGCTATATTCAAAAGTTTCTTGGTCTGCCAGCAGAGCGGCGGGCGGAATACGATGCTAAGGAAAAAGGGAGTTATCGTGCTTTGAGAGTGATGGAAAGAAGGTTGGCAGATAACCAGTATCTGGTGGGTGAAAATTACTCGATAGCCGATATAAGCCTGTATGCGTACACCCATGTTGCTCATGAAGCTGACATCGATCTGGGCGAGTTTCCTGGTATTAATCGCTGGTTGAAAAATGTGCAGAATCAGCCCGGTTACAAAGGCATGAGTCCCCCCATCACCTAGCCTGGATTATTCAGTGCGCCGTGGAAAGGTCGCACTCTTCAGTGGGTGAGA